>NZ_JBEOVY010000232.1:0-12347 GCF_040295745.1 Saccharopolyspora sp. NPDC002686 | reverse complement strand
GCACAGGTCCGCGGCGCTGCCCAGGTAGGAGATCTCCAGCGGGCTCGGCACCCGCGGCACCGCGAGGTTGGTGTCGCGGCTGAGCACCGCCACCACCTCGTCGCCGAGCCGGACCGGGATCGTCTCGCGGCGCACCGGCACTCCGAGGTGCCAGCGCGGGTCCTCCTCGCGGCAGATCCGGCCTTCGCCGGCCGCGCGCCGCAGCTGCGGGTGCTCGTCCTGGGTGACCTCGGTGCCCACCACGTCCTCCGGGTGGGCGGTGGGGGCCGTCGTCGGCCGGGCCTGGGCCACGCACATGAAGCGGGCCTCGGGATCCTCCTGGGGGCCGATCGGCACCCACAGCAGGAAGTCGGCGAAGGACAGGTCCGAGAGCAACTGCCACTCGGCGACCACGAGCTGCAGGTGGTCGGCCGCGGTACCGGACAGCCCGGTGTGCTCGGCGAGCAGGTCACTCAGCGTGGACAAGATCAGCCCCTCTCCTCACCGCGGCCCGGTAGGCCCCTGCTTAGGAAACCACGACCGGAACCACCCGCCAGCGGCAGGTGGTGGGCATGTCAAACTGGGAGCTCGAAACCCCAGCGGAGACCGGGTCGGCCGCGACGGCCAGACAGGTCACCGGACTGGTCGGACAGCAGAGCTCGAGGAGGCGCCATGGGCAAGCGGGCCCGCAAGAAGAAGGACCGTAAGAAGAACAAGGCCAACCACGGCAAGCGCCCCAACTCGTGAGCGCCGGCGGCACCAGCCGTCGAACACGCGAATGGCCCCGGACCTTTGATTTGGTCCGGGGCCATTCAGCGTTCTGAGGTCATTCGATCGAGGTTCGTTTGGTCCGTACCTCGACGGAGGTGCCGTCGGGACCCTGCTCGACGGTCACCTCGGCCTTGCTCAGGACGGCTTCCCTGATCGAGCTCCGGAGCCGTTCCTTCAGCTCCGTCGGCGCGTGCTCACCGCTGCACTTGCGGTGCAGCAGGGCCTTGATGTGCTCCTCGATGCCGAAGTGCTCCAGGCAACTCCCGCAACCGTCGAGGTGCTCCTGCACCGCAGCACGTCGCTGCTGGTCGCACTCGTTGTCCAGGAACAGCCACACCTCGGCGAGCACGTCCTCGCAAGAGGCTTCGTCGGACCCGCCGCAATTCATGAAGTGCTCACCTCCCGCTGGGTCTCCCGCAAGAAACCGCGATCGCGGGCGACGTCGGTGAGCATCTCACGCAGCTGCCTGCGACCACGGTGCAGCCTCGACATGACGGTGCCGATGGGCGTGCCCATGATCTCGGCGATCTCCTTGTACGCAAAGCCTTCCACGTCCGCGAGGTAGACCACCATGCGGAACTCCTCGGCCAGCTGCTGCAGCGCGGCCTTCACATCGGTGTCCGGCAACCGGTCCAGCGCCTCGACCTCGGCCGAGCGCAACCCGCTGGAGGTGTGGTTCTCCGCCTGCGCGAGCTGCCAGTCGGCGATCTCATCCGTCGGCTGCTGCTGAGGCTGGCGCTGCCGCTTGCGGTAGCCGTTGATGTAGGTGTTGGTGAGGATGCGGTACAGCCAGGCCTTCAGGTTCGTGCCCTGGGTGAACGACTTGAACGCGGAGAACGCCTTGAGGTAGGTCTCCTGGACCAGGTCCTCGGCGTCCTGGGCGTTTCGCGTCATGCGCAGAGCCGCACCGTAGAGCTGGTCCAGCAGCGGCATCGCGTCCTGCTCGAAACGCGCGGCGCGCTGCTCTTCGGTCTCCTCGGTGCGGTCGGAGTCGCGCCCAGTCACGTCCGGGTGCTCTGGGGTGCTTGGCACCGGGCTCCTTTCCCGCCGCCTGGACGGAGTGACAGCAGGCGACGAACCCATGCGCTCGTTCGCATGGTCCAGGTTCGAGGATACGCGCGCCCTACTGCGACTACCTGTCGGTGACGGCCGTTCGCGCTCGGGGCGCTCCAGCACGCAGGTGTTCGTCGAATCCATGGTCACAGCCCGTCCAACGGACTCCCGCGACCTGTTATTCCGGCCTTCTAGAGTGACGCGCATGGCAGGTAAGGGCACTCCCGCTACGGCGCTGCTGGCCAAGCGCAAGGTTCCGCACGAGGTGCACGCGTACGAGCACGATCCGCGCGCCGATTCCTACGGGCTGGAGGCCGCCGAGGCGCTCGGCCAGGCTCCGGAACGGGTCTTCAAGACGCTGGTCGCGGAGGTGGACGGCAAGCTCGCGGTCGGCGTCGTGCCGGTCACCGGGCAGCTCGACCTCAAGAAGCTCGCGGCGGCGCTGGGCGGGAAGAAGGCCAAGATGGCCGAGGTGGCGGCGGCCGAGCGCGCCACCGGTTACGTCGCGGGCGGCATCTCGCCGCTCGGGCAGAAGAAGCGGCTGCCGGTCGTGATCGACTCCTCCGCCACCGGCTTCGACACGATCTGCTGCAGCGCGGGGCGGCGCGGCCTGGAGATCGAACTCGCCGCGGCGGACCTCGCCGGGCTGCTCGACGCGGTGCTCGCCGACATCTCCGCTTGATCAGCGCGCGGGGGAGTGGCCCGGCGGACGATGACGAACCACTCCCCCGACGCTGGTGCCACTGCCGCGCAACAGTCGCACCGGGGAACCGAACGGGCTTGGGGGATGGCGCCCAGTCCGGGAGGTGGGGAGTCCGCTGCGCGAAACCGGATCGCGGTGGGGGCGCCGAACTCTCCGCATGATCGTCCGAAGTTGACGCGAACGGAGCAACGCCATCGATTTCAGATGGTGATTGTCGCAGGTCGGAGACCTGCGAGATCACTCGTTCAGGGAGCTGCGCTCTCGAACGGGCTAGTCGATCAGGCGGAGGACTCGGCCCAGCCATTCCTGGGTCGCGCGGAAGACCGCGTCGACGTCGGCCTTCAGCGAGTGGTCGCCGGGCACCAGGACGACCTCGCGGTTGTGCGACGGCTCGGGCTGGCCGAAGGCGTCCCGCTCCCCCTGCACCACCAGCACCGGCGCTTCGACCCCATCGAGCTCCGACATCCGGGACTTCTCCGGCTTGCCGGGCGGGTGCACCGGGAACGCCAGGCACAGCACCGCCGAAGCCGCCCCGTCCTCCGCGGTCCGGCACGCCACCCGCGCGCCGGAAGACCGGCCGCCGAAGAGCAGCGGGAGATCGGCGAACCACCGCTCGCCCAGGTCCTCGGCCACCGCGAGCCACGCCGCGTCCAGCTGCTTGGCCGGGGCCGGGGCCCGTCGGCCGGCCACCCGGTACGGCTGCTCGACGAGCGCCACGTGCACGCCGGCCTCGGTGGCCGCGCGGGTCGCCGCCACCAGGTCGGGCGCGGCGATGCCGCCACCCGCGCCGTGCCCGAGCAGCAGCGCGGCTCGCCCCTCTTCGGCGCAGTGCAGCTCGGCCCGAGCCGGGCCGTGCGGAGTTTCGACCTCGACCCTGGTCATGACTCGAACAGCGCTGCCTGCTCGGCCGGTTCGGGCACCGGATCGGTCTGCCGCAGCAGGTCCGGGTGGTTGTTGCGCATGCTGTTCACCTCGGTGGAGACGGGGTGGAGCACCAGATCGTCGAGCATCCCCTCCGCCGGGGTCAACAGCTCGCTGATCTCGCTCCGCTGCGGGTCGAGCCAGTCCGCCCACCGGTCCTGCGGCAGCACCAGCGGCATCCGGTGGTGCACGTCGGCCAGCTCCCCGAGCGCGTCGGTGGTGACCACCGCGCAGGTCACCAGCGGCCGGTCGGTGGAGTCCGGCGCCCACCAGGCGGAGAACACCGCGGCCATCGCCAGGCTCGCCCCGTCGCGGCGCCGGCACAGGAACGGCTGCCGCCGCCGGTCACCCGGCTTCCACTCGTACCAACCGGTCGCGGGCATCAGGCAGCGGCGGCGCCGCGCGGACTCGGCGTAGGCGGGTTTGGTGGTGATGGACTCGGCACGGGCGTTGATCATCGGCGGCCCGCTGTTCATGTCCTTCGCCCACGTCGGCACCAGACCCCAGCGCACCGGGCGGATGCTGCGCTCGGCACCGCGCTGGACGACGATCGGCACCGTCTTCGTCGGTGTCACGTTGAAGTCCGCGAGCACCTCACCGCCGGTGCGATCAGCTGCCGCGAACTGCTCGGCCAGCACCGCCGGATCGTGCTCGACGGCGTACCGACCACACATCAGAACTCCACCCCGCGTCGACTCACTTCAGCCCGGGGTCCAAACCTACCGCCTGCGGTTGCGGCTCGAGCGGCACGCGTTCGACCAGTTCGGCACCGTTGTTGCGGACGTTGTTGACCGCGGTGGACACCGGGCGCAGCTCCAGCCCGGCCACCAGTTCCTCCGACGGCGGCGCGAGCAGGTCGGACACGTCCGGCTGGTCCGGGTCGAGCCAGTGCGCCCAAGCGCTGGACGGCAGCAGCAGCGGCATCCGGTCGTGCACCTCGGACAGCTGCCCGATCGCGCCGGTGGTCAGCACCGAGCAGGTCACCAGCGGTTCGGCGTCCTCGACCTTCGGGTCGCGCCAGGTCGCGAAGATGCCGGCCATCGCCAGGCTGGAGCCGTCCGGGGAGGTCATGAAGAACGGTTGCTTGCGGTCGCCTTCGCGCTTCCACTCGTACCAACCGTCGGCCGGCACCAGGCACCGGTAGCGCTTGATCGAGGTGCGGAAGGCGGGTTTGGTCGTCACGGTCTCGGACTTGGCGTTGATCATCCGGCTGCCGATGGACTTGTCCTTGGCCCACATCGGCACCAGGCCCCAGCGCATCACGCGGACGCTGCGCTCGGTCCGCTCGAGGTCCTTCTCCCCCGCCTCGTCCTGCGGGTGCCGCTGCACCACGGTCAGCACGCGCTTGGTCGGCGCGACGTTGAAGTCCGCGCCGGGGGCCGCACCACCGGTGCTGTCCAGGGCGGCGAACTCGGCCGCGAGCTTGCCCGGATCCTTCGTGGAGGCATACCTGCCACACATGCCCGGTCGAACCTCCGTCACCTCGCAGTGGTGTGGTCGATCCCATCCTGGCAGTCCGGATCGTCGCAGGCGAGCGGCGCGAACAGATCGCAGCGGCGAGATGCCACTCCAGCAACTCGCGGCGCCAACGCGCACCCGGCGCTGAATTCTCCGGGCGAGGTGGGGGATCATTGGCCCATGACCCAGCTCTGGCCTGCTCCAACCGCCTCCGGCGCGGTGCGCGCGACCGTCCCGGTGCCCGGTTCGAAGTCGATCACCAACCGGGCTCTGGTCCTCGCCGCGCTCGCCGACGGTCCGTCGACGCTGCGAGCCCCGCTGCGCAGCCGGGACACCGAGCTGATGGCCGGCGCGCTGCGCGCACTCGGCGTCGAGGTGCTGGACGGGCCGGACGGCTCGTGGCAGGTCACCCCCGCTGAGCTGCGCGGACCGGCCGAGGTCGACTGCGGCCTGGCGGGCACGGTCATGCGGTTCGTGCCGCCGATCGCCGCGCTCGCCTCCGGGCAGATCACCTTCGACGGCGACCCGCACGCCCGCAAGCGCCCGCTCGGCACGGTGCTGGACGCGCTGCGCTCGCTCGGCGCCGACATCGACGGCGATGCGCTGCCGTTCCTGGTGCGCGGAACCGGGAAGCTGCCCGGCGGCTCGGTGACCATCGACGCTTCCGCGTCCTCGCAGTTCGTCTCCGGGCTGCTGCTGTCGGCGCCGCGGTTCGAGCAGGGCGTGGTGGTCCGGCACTCCGGCGAGCCGGTGCCGTCGCTGCCGCACATCGAGATGACGGTGTCGATGCTGCGCGCCGCAGGTGTCGAGGTCGACGACCGGGAAGCCGACATCTGGCGAGTGACCCCGGGCCCGATCCGCGCGCTCGACCTGGACGTCGAGCCGGACCTGTCCAACGCCACCCCGTTCCTCGCCGCCGCGGCCGCCACCGGCGGAACCGTCACCGTCCCCGGCTGGCCGGCCCGGACCACGCAGGCCGGCGACGCGATCCGCGACATCCTCGCCGAGATGGGCGCGCAGGTGCAGCTCACCGAGGACGGCCTGACCGTCACCGGCCCCGCCGAGATCAATGCGGTCGACCTCGACCTGCACGACGTCGGCGAGCTCACCCCCACCGTCGCCGCGCTGGCCGCGCTCGCGACCGGCCGCTCCCAGCTGCGCGGGATCGCGCACCTGCGCGGGCACGAGACCGACCGGCTCGCCGCGCTGCAGACCGAGCTGACCAAGCTGGGCGGCGCGGTCGAGCAGACCGAGGACGGACTGATCATCGAGCCCCGACCGCTGCACGGCGGGAACTGGCACTCCTACGCCGACCACCGGATGGCCACCGCCGGCGCGATCCTCGGCTTGCGGGTCCCCGGAGTGCTGGTCGAGGACATCGCCACCACCGGCAAGACCATCCCCGACTTCCCCGGGATGTGGGCCGAGATGCTCGGGGAGTCGGTGTGAGCCCGGAGGCGGTCCGATGAGCAAGCGGGGCTGGAGCCACCTCGACGAGTCCGACGTGCGGGTGCGCCCCGGCAAGGGCAGCCGGCCGCGCAGCAAGCAGCGCCCGAAGCACGCCGACGCCGAGTCCGCGATGGTCGTCGCCGTCGACCGCGGCCGCTGGACCTGCGCGCTGGACGGCCGACCGGACCGGATCGTCACCGCCATGCGCGCCCGCGAGCTCGGCCGCACCCCGGTGGTGGTCGGCGACCTGGTGGACCTGGTCGGCGACACCTCCGGCAAGCCCGACACGCTGGCCCGGATCGTGCGCGTCGCCGACCGCAACAGCGTGCTGCGCCGCACCGCCGACGACACCGACCCCTACGAGCGGGTCGTGGTGGCCAACGCCGAACAGCTGATCATCGTCACCGCGCTCGCCGACCCGCCGCCGCGCCCCGGGTTCATCGACCGCTGCCTGGTCGCCGCCTACGCCGGTGGTCTCGCGCCGGTGCTGTGCCTGACCAAGTCCGACCTGGCCGAGCCCGGCGAGTGGATCAGCACCTACCGCTCGCTGGACATGCCGATCGCGATCACCAGCCTCGACGCGGAACCCGAGCAGCTGCGCGAACTCCTCGCCGGCCGGGTGTCCGCGCTGGTCGGGCACTCCGGGGTCGGCAAGTCCACCCTGGTCAACCGGCTGGTGCCGGACGCCGACCGCGCGACCGGTGAGGTCAGCGGAGTCGGCAAGGGACGGCACACCTCGACGTCAGCGGTGGCCCTGGCACTGCCCGAGCAGGGCTGGGTGGTCGACACTCCGGGAATCCGCTCGTTCGGCCTGGCGCACGTGACCGCCGACGACGTGATCGCGGCCTTCGAGGGCTTCTCCGAAGCAGCGGAGGAATGCCCGCCGAACTGCGGGCACCTGGGCGGTTCCGACGACCCGGACTGCCACCTGGACACCTTCGCGGCCGACGGCGGCGGCGCGGAGCAGCTCGCCTCGCTGCGCCGCTTGCTGCGTTCCCGAGCGGGCCGCGACGACGCCTGACCGCGGAAAAACGCGAATCTCGGCCCACATTTCCCCCGTTCGGGACGCGATCGTCCCCTGTGGCATGACGACTTCGTTGTTAGCGTGGTTCGCGGTCGGCGTGAGCGGAGGATGTTTTCGCAGCTCACGCATGCCGTCGCACGGTTCTCCGCCGTGCGAGCCGAAGAGCCGCCAACGGCCCGAGGAGCGCGCCCGATGTCCCGAGCCCGCACCAGGACCGCGGTGATTTCCGCTGGTCTCACCCTGATCGCAGCACTCGGCGGATGCGCCGGAGAACCACCGGTCCCGACGAACGCCATCGCCGCCAACCCCGATCCCCGTCCCACCGCCGACGCGATGTTGTCCCAGGTCATCAGCAGGATCGACGAACGCGGCAGCACGCGCAGCCAGATCCGCGGCAGCCTCGGCGTGGTCGGCGACCTCACCGCCGACGGCGTCGTGCGCTACCGCGGCCAGCAGACCGATCTCGCGCTCAACGGCCAGACCCGCGGCACCGGCAACCAACCACCGCAGCGGATCGCTCTGTCCATCGTGGACGGAACCGGTTACCTGCAGACCCCGCTGGCCCGCCCCGCACCGGACAAGCCGTGGCTGCGGATCTCCCCCGGCGCGGGCGATTTCGGCTCCAAGCTGCTCAGCCCCGCCCTGGACCAGGTGCAGGAGGCCGTCGACCCGCGCGCCACGTTCAGCGGCGTCGAGAAGGCCACCCGCATCCAGACCAGCGCGCCGGACCAGGTCGACGGCAAGCCCACCACCCGCTACCAGCTGCGCATCGTCACCGCGCAGGCCGCCGACGCGGCCACCGATCCGCAGCAGCGAACCCGGTTCCAGAAGGCCGCCGACGCCGGTGAACCCGAGCTCGAATACCAGCTGTGGCTGGACGAATCCGGCCTGCCCGCGCAGTTCGCGGCCACCGGACAGGTCGCCCAGGCCGGCCAGGTGTCGCTGACCTCGACCTACCGGGATTGGGGCGCTCCCACCGAAATCCGCGTCCCCCCGGCCGAGAAGATCGGCGTGTTCCAGGACGTCCCGCCGCAGGCGCAACGACCGAGGTGACCGGACATACCCAACGAATTGCACCGAAAGTGCGACCTACCGGATCAATGCGCTGTTACGTTCGTCGTATTGCATTCTCCACGCAGAGAGGACGATTCGTGCGTCGCATTGCCACCGCCCTGTCCGCTGTCGCTCTGGCAGCCTCCCTCGGGGCCTGCAGCCAGGGTGGGTCGCCGTCCGGCTCGAACAACGCCGACGAGACCAACTCCGGTTCGTCGATCACGGACGTCTCGTCCCTGGTCACCGCGGCGAAGAGCACCATGGACGAGAAGAAGACGGTCACCGTCTCCTTCGAGGGCACCGGCCCGCTCGCCCAGATGTACGAGAACATGAAGTGCCAGGTCGACGTCGAGAAGGCCGCGATGGGCTGCGGCGGCGGCGCCGTCGAGATGACGATCAACGGCGACGGCATCTTCATGAAGAGCCCGCAGATGGCACAGCTGGCCGGTGACCCGAGCAAGCAGTGGGTCAAGATGCCCGCGACCGAGGAGATGACCCAGCAGTTCGGCGAGCTGGGCAAGATCAGCGACCTCCAGGCCATGCTGCCGGCCGGCTCCAGCATCCAGTCGAGCGCCGAGGAGCAGGTCGACGGCAAGGACGCGACCCGCTACGAGGTCGTGACCGACCTGAAGAAGGCCGCCGAGGAGGCCCCGGAGGCCAAGAAGGCCGGCTTCAAGGTGCTGCTGGACTCCGGTGTCACCGAGCTCAAGCAGACCGTCTGGGTCGACGCCGACAAGCTGCCGCTGAAGGTCGCCATGACCAGCCCGGCGATGAAGGTCCAGGGCCAGGACATCCCGGAGACGAAGCTGACCGTGCGCTACGCGGACTGGGGCAAGCCGGTGGAGATCACCACGCCGCCAGCCGACCAGGTGCAGGACATGCCGAGCACCCCGGGTCTGCCCGGCTGACGGCCGCTGATGTCCGCCGGGCGGTCCAGCACCGCCCGGCGGCCCCACCCCGCTACATCAACTCCAGCAAGAACGGCACTTCCTGCGGCGCGTACCAGGCGAGTTCGTGGTCCTCCGCGTCGCCCAGCGCGAACTCCGCATCCGGATCGCCGAGATCGGCGGCATCGATCACCGCCGCCGCCGCGCGCACCGCGTCTTCAGCTTCCGTCGCGTCCACGTGCACCGCGGCGATCTGCTTCCACTGCACCGGCCCGGACACCTTCACCACCGCGTGGTCCAGATCCGGGCGCAGCGTCACGTCATCGACGTCGGCGGAGATCACCACCCGCCGCATCTCCGGCTTCTCATCAGCGCTCGGCTCGCCGGCGATCAGCCGCAGCGACGCCCGCGACGCCTCCCGCATCGCCGCGTACTCGAGCTCTTCGGTGTCGCCGCTGGCGTAGGACTCGCGCAGCGCAGGCGTCAGCGCGAACGCAGTCCCGCCCAGCGGCTGGAACTGCTTGTCGGCCACCAGTTGCCGAAGCATCGGCAGCGTGGCAGGCAGGTAAACCCTCATGCCTCGACCATCCCCATCTCGTCCTCCACTGCATCAGCTCCGGCTGGAACGCGACCACGACCGGCGGGCGGGGGAATCCCTCACGCCTCGACCGTGCCGATCATCTCGTCCACCGCTTCCCCGATCATCGCCGCCAGCACGTCCACATCGGGCATCGCATCCCGATCGGCGTTCAACCCGAAGTACACGCCGCCGTCGTAGGAGGTCACCCCCACCGACAGCGACTGGTTCTTGGCCAGCGGCACCACCGGGAACATCTCCATCATCCTCGCCCCCGCCGCGTACAGCGGCACCTGCGGTCCGGGAACGTTGGTCACCAGGACGTTGAACAACCGGTCCGAGAACTGGTTGGCCACCCTCGCCCCCAACGCGTGCAGCGTCGGCGGCGCGAACCCCGACACCTTGACCAGCGCCCCCGCCGCCACCGACTGCCCGGACTCCGCGTGCGCCCGCATGGCATGGCTGACCTGGTGCAACCGGACGGTCGGGTTGCCCTCGCCGACCGGCAGGTCGACCAGGTACGCCGAGACCTTGTTGCCCACCGAACCGACCGGCAGGCTGCTGGTCTCCGGGTAGGTCGCGCGCGCCTCGGCGTCGTCGGAGCGGACCGACACCGGGACCATCGCGCGAACCGTGGTCGACGGCGCGACCACCTCACCACGGGACAGCAACCAGTTCCGCAGCGCCCCGGTGACCACCGCCAGCACGACGTCGTTGACCGTGCTGCCGTGCGCCCGCCGCACGGCCCGCAAGTCCTCGAGCCTCGCCCGCGCGACGGCGAACCGGCGCTGCGCGGAGGTCGGCGCGTTCAAGGGCCCGCTGGGAGCGGGAACCACCGCGGTGCGCAGTGCCGAGGCAACACCGCCCAACGCGCGGGTGACCTTCTGCGCCGTGGCCGTCACGTCCACCATCGCCGCGCGAACGTTCTCGACCACCTCGCCCGGTCGCTGCACGGCGTCGGTCATCGCCTCCACCACCAGCTCGGCCAAGGTCGGCTCCGGCCGCGGCATCCACAGCTCGTCGACGTCCGGGACCTCCCGGTTGCGCTCCACGTCGAAGATCACCTGGCCGATGTCGAGCGCACCGATGCCGTCCACCATCGCCTGGTGGGTCTTCGTGATCACCGCGACCCGGTTCTTCGACAGGCCCTCCACCAGGTACACCTCCCACAGCGGGCGGGCGTGGTCGAGCTTGCGCGACATCAACCGGGCGGCCAGGTCGTACAACTGCGCGTCGCTGCCCGGCTTGGGCAGCGCCGAGCGGCGGACGTGGTACGTGAGGTCGAAGTCCTGGTCGTCCACCCACACCGGCCGCGCCAGCTTCCCCGGCACCGGCATGACCCGCTGCCGGTAGCGCGGCACGAACCCCAGCCGGCGGTCGATCAGCGACAGCACCCGGTCGTAGTCGAATCCGCTGCGCGGGCGCCGGAACACCGCAACACCACCGACGTGCATCGGCGTGGTGTAGTCCTCCAGGTAGAGGAAGGACGCGTCTACTGCGGAAAGACGATCGGACATGTCCGCGATCCTGGCACACAACCCGCCCCGCACCGAGGGGTTCCAGTGGCCAGCCGCCCGCAACCGCATGTGACACTTGGTGACGTGACCAGCGAAGTTTCCCCGAAAGACCGATTCGTCACCGTCTACGGCCGCAAGCCCGTGCTGGAGGCGCTGACCGACCACGACCTCCGCGTCGACAAGGTGGTCCTGGCCGAGGGCCTGCGGGGACCGATCATCGAGGAGATCAAGGAAGCGGCCGCCGACCGAGCGGTCCGCGTCCACCGCGCGAGCGCGCACCGGGTCAAGGTGCTGGCCGGCAACGGCCGCCACGACCAGGGCGTGCTGGCCGACGTGGTGGCCCGCAAGATGCGCCCGCTCACCGACGCCCTCGAGGACCCGGCAACCGCGCCGGGCAAGATCCTGCTGCTGGACGGCCTGACCACGCCGGCCAACGTCGGCATGATCCTGCGCACCGCGACGGCCGCCGGGATCGACGGCATCGTGGTGCCGCACCGAGGAGTCGCCAGCCTCGACCCGCTGGTCATCAAGGCCTCGGCCGGCGTCGCGTTCCACGCCCCGGTGCTGCGGACCCGCACCGCTGGTGAAGCCGCGGAGATGCTGAGCGACGCGGGATACCCGCTGTACGCGCTGGAAGCGGACGCCCCGGACACGATCTACGGCACCGAGTTCGGTTCCCGCGCGGTGTTCGTGCTGGGCAGCGAGACCGCGGGCCTGTCCGAAGAGGTGCAGTCCCGGATCACCCAGCCGCTGGCCATCCCGATGGCGGGCGGTGTCGAGTCGCTCAACGTCGCCAGCGCCGCCTCGGTGCTCTGCTTCGAACTCCTCCGCCGCAAGCTCTCCTGAGGCGAACGACCGCGCTTTTGTGCGGGGAACTCACGACGATTCCCCGCACAAAAGCGGTCGGCTAAAGGTTCTGGGGATAGAAGAAGGGCCCCGTTCCCCTGGACGAATC
>NZ_JBEOVY010000231.1:0-12356 GCF_040295745.1 Saccharopolyspora sp. NPDC002686 | reverse complement strand
TTCCGTTGTCCCGATCCCGTTTCGTTATCACCCGGATACCGAACCAGCTCTGGAGTTATCAACCGCGAAGCGAATCGCATTTTCAAAGTCTTCGTTGTGAAGCCAAGCCAGGCTACCACTCGTTTGTGGAGACCGGGTTTTGACCCCGCGTCAGGCCCGGCCCGGTTTTCCCGGCCCGTGTCGCGCTGACCTGGATAACTTTACACACCCCGAAACACCCCCTGAACACCACCCCCCTTTAAGGACAAAACCCCAGGTGAGGCCGGGTTTTCCGGCTTCGCCTGGGGTTCGTCGGTCAGGGGTCAAGAACGGGCTGCCTTCTCCTGGAGGGCGGCGTCCTTGTCGAGGACCATGCTTTCGAGGTCCGACTGGAACTTCGCCATGTCCGCGCGGAGGCGGGCGCCGAGTTCTCCGGAATCCGCGGCGAGCGTGCGGACCGCGAGCAGTCCCGCGTTGCGGGCCCCGCCGACCGACACCGTGGCCACCGGGACACCGGCCGGCATCTGCACGATCGACAGCAGCGAGTCCATGCCGTCGAGGTGCTTCAGCGGAACCGGGACGCCGATCACCGGCAGGACCGTCGCCGAGGCGACCATGCCCGGCAGGTGGGCGGCACCGCCCGCGCCGGCGATGATCACGCGGATTCCGCGGTCGGCCGCGCTCCGGGCGTAGTCCAGCATCCGCTGCGGAGTGCGGTGCGCGGAGTAGACGCCGACCTCGAAGGGCACGTCGAACTCGGTGAGCGCATCTCCGGCCGCCTGCATCACCGGCCAGTCGGAGTCGCTGCCCATGATCACGCCGACCAGCGGGTTCTCGCCTGCCACGCTCGGACCTCTCTTCACGTCAGTGGATCTCGTAGCCGTCCGGCCACTCGGCGTGCGACAGCCAGTGCGCCGCCAGCCGAGCCTGCTCGCGCACTTCTTCCATGCGGTCGCCGAGGACGGTGATGTGGCCGAGCTTGCGGCCCGGCCGTTCGCTCTTGCCGTACAGGTGCACCTTCGCGTGCGGGAAGCGCGCGAAGAGGTGGTGCAGCCGTTCGTCCACGCTCATCGTCAGTTCGGTCGGCGAGCCGAGCAGGTTCGCCATGACCACCGCGGGCGCGGTCAGCTCGGTGGCGCCCAGCGGGTAGTCCAGGACCGCCCTCAGGTGCTGCTCGAACTGGGAGGTCCGCGCGCCTTCGATCGTCCAGTGGCCGGAGTTGTGCGGGCGCATCGCCAGCTCGTTGATGACCAGGCCGTCCTCGGTGTCGAACAGCTCGACCGCGAGCACACCGGTGACGCCGAGCGATTCGGCGATCTTCAGCGCGATCTGCTGGGCCTGCTCGACCAGTTCCGGGCCGGCGTCCGGGGCCGGGGCCAGGACCTCGACGCAGATGCCGTCTTCCTGGACCGTCTCGACCAGCGGCCAGACCGCGCCTTGTCCGAACGGCGAGCGCGCGACCAGCGCGGCGAGCTCGCGGCGCAGCGGCACGCACTGCTCGACGAGCAGCGGTGCGCCGCCTTCCAGCAGCTCGGCGACGGTGCGCTCGGCGCCGTCCGGGGTGTTGAGCATCCACACGCCGCGGCCGTCGTACCCGCCGCGGGCGGTCTTGAGCACGCACGGCCAGCCGTGCTCGGCACCGAACTTCAGGACGTCGGCGACCGCGGTGACCTCGGCGAACGGCGGCACCGGCAGGTCGAGCTCGGCGAGCTTGCGGCGCATCACGAGCTTGTCCTGGGCGTGCAGCAGTGCGTCCGGTCCGGGCTGGACGGACACCCCCGCCGCGGCCAGGGCCCGCAGGTGTTCGCCGGGGACGTGCTCGTGGTCGAAGGTGATCACGTCGCAGCCCTGCGCGAAGTTCTTCAGCGCTTCGAGATCGGTGTGGTGACCGATCTCGACGTTCGGCGACACGAGGGCGGCTGAGTCGTCCTTCGAGGTGGCGAGCACCTTCAGCGACTGCCCCAACGGGATCGCGGCCTGGTGGGTCATCCTCGCCAGCTGGCCGCCACCGATCATGCCGACAACTGGGGTTCCGGTCCGGTGGTCCACGCGGCCAGAGTAGAGCGGCGCAGGCCGTACACCTGCGCCGGCACCTACCAGAGCGACCCGCATCACACCGGATCCGTCCCGCGATGGCGGCCGCTCAGAGCGAGGTCAGGAGGTCGCACGCCGCTTCGTGGTCGGCGGGCAGCGGTTTCTCCCTGATCCGGACCTCGCGGCACACCTGCAGCGACGGATCCGCTGCGAGGCGGTGCTCGATCATGCAGCGGGCGTGGAGGCAGCGGGCCGACAGCTGCGGGGTGCGCTTGGTCAGCACCGCAGCGGTGGCCGGGCGCAGGAGGGACACCGTCTCCCCCGCGTCGAACGCCGTCCGCAGGACGTCGGCGATCAGCACCATCCCGATCATCCGCGAATAGGTGTCGGCCGGTCCGTCCAGCGAGACCGTGATCAGGGCGTGGTCCTCGCTCGCCGACCTGCCTTCGGCCCGCGCCTCCCGGTACACCTCGTGCAGCCGGGTGCGCAGGTAGCCGACCGTGGTCAGCCCGGTCAGCGGGTCCTCGACCTCACGCCCGACCGACAGCCGCGCGATCACTTCGGCCCAGCCCAGCGCGGTGGTGCGCACCAGCGCCGTCGGCACCACGTCTGGGTCCGCCGACACGAGCCCGTCGTGGTCACCGGTCGCGACCGCGTGCAGCGCTGCCAGGTCCTGCAGCGTTCCGGCCAGGCCGACGCCGGCTTCCGCCCGCGCCGCGCCCAGGTCCGTCAACGGGTCCACCAGGTCCTCGTCCGAGACGACCGCCGCGCACACCACGTCCACCGCGTCCGACGCCCAGTCGCTCGGAAACGGCCACCCAGCGGCGAGACTGGCGGTTCGCCAGCGCGACCGCAGGGCCCGCTGGCGACCCTGCGCGATCGTCGCATCACACTTGAGCGGCCACTCCCTCATCCTCAACGCCCCTCCTTCGACTCCCTGTCATCGGGACGGAGCAAAGAGTCGCCCATGACGGTGCAAAGGATGGCATCCTCGCTGGGATCTAGATCACAATCGGTCCAACGGCGTCATGACCGACGCCGACCGGGACTCCCTTAGTCAGCAGCTCTGTCGGCAGATCTAGAGTCTCCCGCGGGGAGGAAGGTGCGGCGTGGCGACAATTCCAGCGGAAGTTCAGGGGCCCAGCGATGGGGAACTCCTGGAAGAGGTCCGCAGCGGCTCGTCCGCCGCGTACGCGCAGCTCTACGAACGGCACGTCGGCGCGGCCTACAACATGGCCCGCCAGGTCGCCAAGTCCGCCGCTGAGGCCGACGACCTGGTGTCCGAGGCGTTCGCCAAGGTCCTCGACACGCTGCGCGACGGCCGCGGCCCGAACACCGCGTTCCGCGCGTACCTCCTCACCGCGCTGCGGCACACCGCTTACGACCGCACCCGCCGCGAGCGGAAGGTGCAGCTCGCCGACGACGTGACGGAGGTTTCCGGCGCGGACGTCAGCGTGCCGTTCACCGACACCGCCGTCGCCGGCTTGGAGCGCACCCTCGCCGCGCAGGCCTTCGCCCGGTTGCCCGAGCGCTGGCAGACCGTGCTCTGGCACGTCGAGGTGGAGGGCCAGACCCCGGCTCAAGTCGCGCCGCTGCTCGGGTTGACGCCGAACGGCGTGTCCGCGCTCGCCTACCGCGCCCGGGAAGGCCTGCGGCAGGCGTACCTGCAGGTGCACCTCGGGCAGTTGGACGACGCCGAGTCCGGGGTCGAGCACTGCCGGGCGACGGTGGACCGGCTCGGCGCGTGGACGCGTCGCGGCCTGTCGAAGCGGGAGACCGCGCAGGTCGAGTCGCACCTCGACAACTGCGACCGGTGCCGGGCGCTGGCCGCGGAGCTCGCCGACGTCAACGGTGCGCTGCGGGTCATCATCGCGCCGCTGGTGCTCGGGGCATCCGCCACCGGTTACCTGGCCATTTCTTCTTCCGGTGGTGCAGCCGCCGGGGCGTTGGCCGCAGGGAGCGCGTCCGGCGCTGCCGGAGCGGCGGGGGCGGCGAGCTCCGGGCCGCGGCAGGCGATCACCGCCGGGGTGGCGACCTCGGTGCTGGCCGCTGCGGTCGCCATCGCCATGACTTCCGGAACCGATCAGACCGTTCCGATGGCCGCTGAGCCGCCGCCCGCCGTCGCACCTGCGCCGCAACCGCCGGCTCCGGCACCTCAGCCGCCAGCACCGCTTCCACCTGCGCCGCAGCAGCCGCCCGCGCCGAGCCCGGCGCCGCCGCCCCCGGCACCGCAACCTCCGGCACCGGCTCCGCCGCCAGCTCCGGCGCCGCCGCCTCCGCCTCCGGCGACGCCTTCGCTCAACGCGTCCGGTCCGGGGCAGCCGATCCAGCTGGTCGCCGGTGGGGATCCGGTCGACCTGCCGATCACCGTGAGCAACAGCGGTTCGGGCGACTCGGAGCCGGTCACCACCGAGCTGGCCCTGCCGCCGGGGGTCACCGCGCAGCTGCCCGGCGCGATGTCGTCGTCCGGGCCCGCCTCGACCACTCCGCAGAGCACGTCGATGCTGCGCGCTCAGCCGCCCGGCTCGCCGACGGTGACCTGCGAGACCACCCGGTCGACCACCACCACCTGCACCACCGACCGCGGGCTGCGGCCCGGCGAGTCGTTCACCTTCGGCTTCCGGGTACGCGCCGACGAGTCGGCCGCCGGTGGCGAGATCACCGCGAACATCTCGGCAGGCACGGCGATCGAGCTGCACCTGAACGCGGTGCCGGTCGTGGTCAAGCCGCCGGCGCCGGTGGACGGGGTCGACCTGCTGGCCTGGAGCTGGTCGCACCTGCCCTGGAAGAACAGCAAGATCACCATGGCGGTCACCAACACCGGGACCAGCACCGGCCGGGCGGAAGCCGTCGCCGAGATCCCGGAGGGCGTGCAGGCGCAGGCCGTGCCGCCGCAGTGCGACGTGGCGCCGGACCAGCGCCTGGTCCGCTGCGCCGAGGACCTCGCACCAGGTGCCTCGTTCATCGGCGAGATGTGGCTGACCACCGTGCCGGACTACCCGCAGCCCGCTGCCGACCAGCCGCGGAGCGGGGACATGATCTCCCGGGACGTGACGGTTCCGGTCACCGCACGGCTCGGCTCGGCGAGCCGGAGCCAGCTGGTGACGGTGCAGCTGTGGTCGCCCGCTCCGGAACCGCCGAAGCCTCCGGAGTGCTGGTGGTGGCCCTGGTGGCCGCCGGGCTGGAACCACGGTCGGCCGCCGTGGTTCCCGTCCGATCACGGGGACCCGTGGCACTGCTGGTGGCCGGAGCCCGCGGTCCCGTCGCTGGGTCCGCCGACGACGTCCACGTCGAAGCCGACCACCGAGGACCCGACGAGCACGCCTCCGACGACGGTGCCGCCGACCAGCACGACGCCGCCCACGACGTCGACGCCGCCGACGACGACCGCTCCGCCGGAGACGACTCCGCCGACTTCGACGACGACGCCGCCCAGCAGCACCGCGCCACCGTCCAGTTCGGAGGCTCCTAGCAGCAGCGCACCGCCTTCGTCGAGCACGACACGCCCGCAGGAGGGTCCACAGCCCAGGTGAATCGGGTCTCGGGTTCCCACGGCTGGCGGCGCCCGCACGGCCCGGCTACGTAGACTCGGGCTGTGTCCGTCGTCGATTCGGTGCTGGCTCGTGTCCCACAGCGGTACCGGCAGCTCGCGATCCGGCACCGCGAGCTGTTGAAGTTCGGCATCGTCGGCGGGATCACCTTCCTCATCGACACCGGCATCTTCTACGCGCTGAAGCTGACCGTGCTCTCGCCCAAGCCCGTGACCTCGAAGGTCATCGCAGTGCTGGTGGCGACGATGGTGTCCTACTGGCTCAACCGCGAGTGGTCGTTCCGCACCCGCGGCGGGCGGCAGCGGCACTCCGAGGCGACGCTGTACTTCGCGATCAGCGCGGTCGGGGTCGGGTTGTACTCGGCGCCGCTGTGGGTGTCCCGGTACCTGTTGCACCTGCAGACGCCGTACACCAGCCGCTTCGTCGAGGAGATCGCCGACTTCACCGCGGCGCAGATCGTCGGGTTGCTGCTCGGCATGGCGTTCCGCTGGTGGGCGTTCCGCAAGTGGGTGTTCCCCACCGATCAGGCGGAGCAGGCTCCGGACCGCGACCGCGAACCGGTCAGCTGAAGTTCCGCGTTTTCGCAGGTCAGGCGCCGTGAGTCTTGTGCGGCGCTATGACGACAGAAAAGACTCACGGGTCGCCACCTGCGGAAGCGGCGCGGGTCAGCGCGGGGTGGGTTCGGACTTCCAGGGCAAGCCGAGGACGTCGTCGGCCCGGGCCACCGGGAGGAAGACCTCGAACATCGCCGGGCGGGCCTGGCTGAGCTCGAGGCGGCCGCCGTCGGCTTCGACCAGGGCCCGGGCCAGCGCCAAGCCGACGCCGGTGGAGCCGTGGCCGGAGAAGCCCCGCTCGAAGACGTAAGGCACCAGTTCGTCGGGAACGCCGGAGCCCGCATCGCTAACCTCGACGACGACAGTTCCGCCGCCTTGGCGCGCCGCGAGCGTGACGGTGCCTTCGCCGTGCCGGAGCGCGTTGTCGAGCAGGACGCCGATCGTTTCGCGCAGGCGGGTGGGCGTGACGCGGGCGAGCAGCTCCTCCTCCACCTTCAGCCGCAGGGTGCGGCCCGCGGCCTTCAGCGGTTCGCGCCACTCGGCCGCCACGTCGGAGAGCAGCGCTGAGATGTCGAGGGGTGCGGCGTCGCGGGCGCGGGCGGCGGTGGCTGCGGCGAGCAGGTCGTCGAGGACTCCGGAGAGGCGTTCTGCCTGTTCGAGGGCTGCGCCTGCTTCCTCCGCCACTTCCGGGTCGTCCGTCGCTGCCAGCGCTTCCAGCCGCAGGTGCATGGCGGTCAGGCGGCTGCGGAGCTGGTGCGACACGTCGCCCACCAGCTCCCGTTCGCGCTGGACCAGCTGGGACAGCGCGGCACCGGAGGCGTCCAGCGCATCCGCGACCCGGTCCAGCTCGGGGACCTGGTGGCGCTGCGGGTCCGCGCGGAAGTCGCCCGCGCCGAGGCGCGCCGCGCGGGCCGCGACGTGGCGGAGCGGGTCGGACAAGCGTCGCGCGGTCACCGACGCCACGATCATCCCGGTACCTGCGGAGAGCACCACCAGCAGCAGGACCAGACCGGCGACCTGGATCTGCTGGGTCCGCACGGGAGCGCTCGGCGCGGCGATCGTCACCGTGCCGCTCTGCACCATCGGCACGCTCTCGACCAGCGGGCGCTCACCAGGGTCGGGGCCGTAGGCGTAGTCGTGGGCCTGGGTGCGCACGATCAGCCGCGCGCCGTCGGGCACCGCCAGCCGTGCCGCGTTGAGGTCCACCGGGCGCTGCGAGGCGATCTGCTCGTCGAGCAGCGTCGCGATCTGCTGAGCGCGGGTGGACAGGTCGTTGACCGTGATGTCCTGGACGAGCTTGAGCGCGCTGAACCCCAGCGGCAGCCCGAGGACGACAGCGGTGACGGCGACGGCCAGCAGCGTGGCCTGCAGGATTCGACGACGCATCGCGGGTCAGTCCGCGTTGAAGCGGAACCCGACGCCGCGCACGGTGGCGATGCGGGTCTCGTCCAGCCGGCCGTTGCTGTCGCTGAGCTTCCGGCGCAACCAGGAGATGTGCATGTCCAGCGTCTTGCTGCCCTTGCGGTCGGACTCCGGCCAGACCTCCTCGAGGATCTCCTCGCGGGTCACCACCTGTCCCGCGTGCTGCATGAGCACCCGGAGCAGCTCGTACTCCTTGTTCGCCAGCTGCACCTCGTGCTCGTCGACCAGCACCCGGCGGGCCGTCAGGTCGAGGCGGACACCGGAGGCCTCCAGCGTTTCCGGGGCGCCGCGGCGGAGCAGGGCCCGGATGCGCGCCATCAGCTCGGCGAGCCGGAACGGCTTGGCCACGTAGTCGTCGGCGCCCGCGTCCAGGCCGACCACGAAGTCGACCTCGTCGGTGCGGGCGGTCAACATCAGCACCGGCAGACCGCGGCCCTGGGAGCGCAGCCGGCGGCACACCTCCAGGCCGTCCATCTCCGGCAGTCCGAGGTCCAGCACCAGCAGGTCGATCCCACCGGAGGCGGCGGCGCGCAGCGTCGAAGGACCGTCCTCTATGACCTGGACGGTGTAGCCCTCTCGTTGCAGCGCCCTGGACAGCGGCACAGCGATGGCCGGGTCGTCTTCTGCCAGCAGCACCACGCTCACACCACCAGCCTAGAGCCTGTCCCCGGGGCCCCTTTGCGTAACGGTCCGAGTAGCGGTTTCCACGGCGAACTCGATTTGCGCGGCGGTGCGGTTGAACACCTCCGAGGTTTCGGCTCGTCGAAGGTGATCTCGTCCGGTGTCCTGGCTGCCGATGACGTCGAGCTGCGGGCTAGGGTGCCTGGCGTGACCAGCGATCTCGACCTCGCCCTGCACCTCGCCGACGTCGCCGACGGCATCACCAGCAGCCGGTTCCGGGCACGGGACCTGAGCGTGGACCGCAAGCCCGACCGGACCCCGGTCACCGACGCCGACCTCGCGGTGGAGGACGCAGTGCGCGAGGTGCTCGCCGAGCACCGGCCGGACGACGTCGTCGCCGGGGAGGAGCGAGGCGGCTCGGCGGGCGAGGGCCGGGCGTGGGTGCTCGACCCGATCGACGGCACGAAGAACTTCCTGCGCGGCATTCCGGTGTGGGCGACGCTGATCGCGCTCGTCGACGGTGGTCGTCCGGTGATCGGCGTGGTCAGCGCCCCGGCGCTGGGCAAGCGCTGGTGGGCGGAGACCGGGACCGGCGCCTGGTGCCGGACCGGTGCGGCGGAGCCGGAGCGGATCTCGGTGTCCGGGGTTCGCGACCTCGGCGACGCGTACGTGTCGACCACCCACCTCGGGACCTGGGTGGAGCACCACTCGCGGGAGTCCTACCTGCGGTTGGTCGACGCCTGCTGGGAGAACCGGGCGTTCGGCGACTTCTGGCAGCACTGCCTGGTCGCCGAGGGCGTCATCGACATCGCCGCGGAACCGATCGTGAACCCGTGGGACGTCGCGGCTGCGCAGGTCCTGGTGACCGAGGCCGGCGGAACCTTCACCGACCTGACCGGCACCCCGCGCTACGACGGCGGAACCGCGCTGTCCACCAACGGCCACCTGCACGCCGAGGC
Organism: Saccharopolyspora sp. NPDC002686; assembly: GCF_040295745.1. NCBI lineage: Bacteria > Bacillati > Actinomycetota > Actinomycetes > Pseudonocardiales > Pseudonocardiaceae > Saccharopolyspora > Saccharopolyspora sp. NPDC002686. Next base: position 3,236 of record NZ_JBEOVY010000231.1, on the reverse strand, counting down.
GCTCACCCTCCTCCAGCGCTGAGCCCCTGCGTCGAGCACGATTTCCATTGAAATCGGATGTCCGATTTCAATGGAAATCGCGGCTGTCGGCGTGTCATGTCCCGACACGCCGGTGGCTGTGGACAACTTCCGCAAATTCAATGGAAATCGGATGTCTGATTTCCATTGAATTTGCGTGGCTCCTCAGCGGGTGGCTGCTGGGGTTTGAGGAGGCGGGCGTAGCGGGAGCCCGCTGCCAGCAGGATCAGGCCTGCGCAGAGGAAGGCGATCACCCTGGCCACCCCGTCGAGGGTGGCGAGGTCGAAGAGCAGGAGCTTCGCCAGGGACGCCGCGATCAGGACCAGGCCCGCGATGCGCAGGTGCTTGACCTGGACGCCGCGCAGCAGGAGGACGATCGCCGCGACCACCCAGCTCAGGGTGATCAGGATGTGCGCGGTGAGGAAGCCGTTGCGGGTGTCGGCCACCAGGAGGCAGGCCGCCATCGTCGCGCTCGCCGTTCCGTAGAGCAGTGCCAGGCCCGTCGCCGACCACAGCGGCGGCGACTTCGGGAACTTCTCGATCCGGACCGCCGACGCGGGCAGGACGATCGCCGCGGCGGCGATCAGCAGTCCGCACAGCAAGCCCTCGACGCCGGGGGCGTAGCCGTGCCAGAGCAGCGCGGTGAGCGGGACCTCGTTGAACAGGGCGAGCAGGAAACCGAAGGTCGCGTAGCAAGCCGCTCCGAGCAGCACCCCCGCGCCGCGCAGCACGAACGCGCCGACGCTCAGCAGCAGCGCCTCGCACAGCAACGCCGTTGCCCAGCTCGAGGAGTCCAGCACGGTCAGGGTCGTCTGCACCGCCGCGACCGCGGCCATCGCGCCGACCGCCGCCGTGAAGCGGTGCGACAGCCAGTTCCGGAACGCCGGGGCGAACCGGGCCACCGCCCAGATCGCCAGCAGCAGCACGGTGGTCCCGCCGCCCAGCAGGCCGGCGGCCGGGCGTTCCAGCAGCAGCGGTCCGGCCAGGAACGCCGGGGTCGGCGCGGCGATGAGCAGCCCGATCGAGGTCCGGTCGGCGTCCGGTCGCGCACCGGCGGTGATCGCGGCGATCACCACGCCCAGCAGCACGGCCGCGCTGATCGCGACCACCAGGATCGGGTCGTGGAAGGCCATGCCCCAGACCGCGGCGATCAGCGCCGCCAGGACCACCGGGATGCCGGCGGCCAGCGCCAGCGACGGCCAGCCGCGTCGGACCTGCACCGGTGCCGCCGCGACCTGCAGCAGGACCAGGAAGCCGACGAGCAGCGAGTTCGGCAGCTGGGTGATCATCGGTGCGCAGATCGCCGAGCTCAGCACCACGCCCAGCGCCAGCGGCCGCGCCTGCCAGCGGTCGGCGAGCGCCAGTCCGGCGATGCTGACGAGCAGCCCGGCCCCCAGGCCGATCGGCACCGACACGAAGCCGTAGAGCGCGGTGGCCGCGACCACGTCCAGGAACAGCGCGGCGAAACCGGTCGTGGCGAGGGCGAACGCCGCGATCCGGCCCGCGTCGCCGGTCTCCTCCCCCTTCGACCTGCGGTGCATCCACCACGCGGCCGCCACCAGGAGTCCGGCCAGCACGGCACCGCCGGCGATCCGCGCGCCCGGCCCGAGCCAGTCCTGCTGCACGGCCAGGACCAGGAGGAACACCACGCCCAGCAGCGTCACGCCGGCACCGACCCAGGCCAGCACTCGGCTCGGTTCGAGGTTGAGCTGGCGGCGCTGGCGCGGCGGCTGCTGCGCGAGCCCCGGGTACGGCGGCACCTGCGGCGGCATCGGGACCTGCTGCGGCGCGGTTGCCGGGACCTGCTGCGTCGCTGGAGCAGCCTGCGGTGCGGGGGTTTGCGGGGCGGCCTGCGCCGCTGCTTGGGCCTGCACCATGCTGCCCAGGTAGGTCAGCCGCTGGCCGATGGCGTTGAGCTCGCCCGCGACCAGCTGGAGCGTTTCACCTGGCGATGGTTGCGACATGCCACCACGGTGTGGCAAACGCACCGGTCAGGCCATCGGTAGCACTACTCAGTTGCGATCACAACTGCGTCTCGCCGGTCACGCCCGCTGCGCCGGGGTGCCCTGCGGCGGCGTGCTGGTCGCGTCGACCGGGCCGACCACGCCGCGCAACGCCTGGGTCCAGGTCAACCGGCCGAACAGGTAGAAGCAGGCGACCTGCTCGTTGCTGAACCGGGCCCAGTCGTAGCGGTTGCCCTGTTCCTTCCAGAAGACCTCCCACGCCGGGGTCCCGTCGCGCTCGTCGCGCACCAGGCACCAGGCGTCGTCGGCCTCCGCGCCGATCGACACGAGCCCCTCCGGGACGCCCATCGCCACCAGCCAACCCAGCACGGACTCGGTGTTCACTTCTCGGCCTCCTGCTGCACCTCGTCGTCCTGGTCCGCCTCGGCGGTCTCCGCGGGGTCGGCCCGCATCGGCACGGTCCCGCGCGGCTCGCCCTCGACCAGCTCCGTCTCCACCGGGGTGATCTGGAAGGTCGACTCCACCACTTCGGCTTCCGCGCCGCCCTCGACGGCCTCGCGCTCGATGCGCATGGTCACCGCCTCGGCTGCCTCGCGCGCCGGGGTCAGCTCCACGAGGTAGCCGAGTCCGACCAGGTCGTCGAGCGAGTAGGTCGCGCGGTAGCGGACGCCGCCGCCCGGCTGCGCGAACCACGGCGCGGTCACCGACTGCCACACCGGCAACCGGCGCATCACGCGATACCTGCGGTACTCCCGCTCGGCGTACGACTGGGGCAGCGACCGCTGGCCGAACGACGTGGCCAACGCGAACGCGAAACGCCCGGCGCCGTCGCCCGAGCAGTCCAGCACCACGTCCGGCTCCAGCACCACCGGCTCCGCCGGTTCCACGCCGCCCTCCGGGTGCTCGGCCGCCGGCGGCCACACGTGCTCGCCGCGCTCGACGAACCGGTGCTCCCACTCGACCTCGCTGAGCTCGCCCAGCGGATCGTGCTTCGCGATGAGCTCCACGGGCAGCTGCGCCGGTTCACCGCGCTCCTCGCGATCGCGTCGCGCAGCTGCGTACACATCCGCCGAACCCACCCGCTGCAACGCGTCGCCGTCCTCGACCAGGTGCGACTCCGGGTGGTCCTGCGGCGGGAAGTTCAGGCCCGGGCGCGCCGGGCCCTCCGGCGGAAGCGGCAGCTGCCGGCTCGCCCTGCTCGCCGCGCCTCGACCAGGGCCCAGCGCAACGCCCGCGCGCTGGCCTCAGATCCGT
>NZ_JBEOVY010000230.1:0-12420 GCF_040295745.1 Saccharopolyspora sp. NPDC002686 | reverse complement strand
GGCGAGGATCGCAACACCTACGTCGAGGACCTCTACGGCCTGGCCAAGATGTGGCGCCAGCCCTCCGGGGCTGGCGAGGATCGCAACAGGCGCCGGGTTGAGCGCATCGGCGACGCGGCCGTCCGTGGCGCCAGCCCTCCGGAGCTGGCGAGGTTCGCAACCGGGCGTCCATCGAGGGCGTGATCACCACCCGTTTCCAGGTGGCGCCAGCCCTCCGGAGCTGGCAAGGATCGCAACCTGACCCGACCGGAACCCACCACCACACCCGACACCGTGGCGCCAGCCCTCCGAGGCTGGCGAAGAGCGCATGTGTGCTTCGTCCACAATGATCGCGCTCCTACTGACTGCACAGCCAGCAGAACCCGTCAGTCGGCAGGGTTGGCTATCAAGATCTTCTCCGGGAACTGTCCTCCGCTGAGAACGCGGTCCCATCACGATCGCAGGGGCCACGCCGCGCATCGTGATTCAGTACAGTCCCGTGCCCCATCACCCATCCCCAGGCCCGTTGGCGGGACTGTCCATGGCTTCACGTTCTTCCCGGAGGATGTCGGGGAGGGCGTCCAGACAGCCTCGGCCCGGTTCTGCGGGGTTTGGCAAGGCTTCGAGGAAGCCGACCGCGAGCATGTTCCGCTCCGACGGGCTCACCTCAGGGTAGCGTGCTGCCATCCTTGCTACGAAGCGGTTTGCTTCCTCGAACGTGTCCGGGTCGGTCTCACGCGCGAGCCACGCCTCCGCATACCACTGCGCGACCTCGCTGAGAAAGATCGTCGGCAGGACCTCGTCAAAGTCGTCCTCATGCTCCCGCAGTAGATCGAGGACTGCTGGAAGCCCCTGGGCGAGTTCACGAACAAGATCGGAACCTGCGTTAACAGATTCCTCGAATGACGGGTCTAGCATGGTGGCGTCCTAGTCCAATCCTAGTGCGTCACGCAGGTTGTCTCGCTCTGCCTGGGCGATCTGGCGATCAGCCTCAGAAGCGTTCGGGTTCCTGCGAAGCCACCTGTCCAACGCTCGGATCGACTCTCTCGCCTTCTTCTCGTGGTTCTTGCCTTGGACGTCCTCGTTCGTAGCCCGCTCATGCCGCACCGCATCTGCCGTCGTGCCGTCACCAGTGCGGTCAGGATGGACCGTTCCCCGGTAAAGCGGACCAACGATGTTGTTGAGCTTCGGGTCCGTCACCGACGGTCGCACCGCCGCCGGAGGCTTGGGCGGGGGCTTACGCAGCAAGGTCTTGGCGACCTTACCCACACCGAGGGTCGCCGCGGAGACAAGCACGTCACCAGTGATCTTGCCCAAGGCACGATCACCGCGGCCGTTGGCCCAGTCGTCCCACGCAACAGCCGCTTTGAACGTCTCCACGGGGTGGGTGACGCTGTAGGCCATCGCGGAGACCGTGCTAGCGGGGTCGCTGATCAGCGTCCCGAGACCCTCACCGAACCCAGAAATGCTGTTCCAGATGCCGCCGTAGAAGTTCGCATCGGCCTGTTTCTGAGAATCCTGCGGAGCGAGGACCGCCTCCGCGGACAAGGCATCGGCCGTGCGGTCACCGACATCGGCGAGTTGTTACCGCGCCCGCTCCAGCATGTCCCGGGCGGCCTGTCGCTGCCCCTCACCAGGATCGACAAATGCGGGCGTCTGCACGACGGTGGGATCCCCGCGGCCGGCGTTGGCCTGGGTCCGGGCCTGGGAATCGGCCACCGCTTGATCGTGAGCAGCCTGCGCCCGCCGGGTGGCCTCTTCGCCTTGCTTCCATAACTCGATGGCTTCGGCCGCCTGGCCCTGTGCCCAGGACAAACATCCGGCGAAGGTTTCCAGGGCGCGGCGGGCGACGTTGAGCGAGTCTCCCGCTTTCAACCAGCGGGGGACCGCAGTCTGGTGTTCGTCATGGAAGCGGTCGGATGCCTCCCCTGTCCATGCACCGGTGTCGATCTGCTTCAGCGCTTCCCCAGCACGGATGCTGTCCTCCGCGCGTGCGCCCAGCACCCGGGCCTTTTCCTGGATCGCATCGGGTGCGCCGGGGATCAAGGCTTTCGGATCACTGGTCTGGCCGAGCTCAGCGGGCATTAGGGATGCCCCCTGAGCTCGAAGTTCGGTGGGTCAACCACATCCACGGCTGGGTCCTCGGTGAGGTGGCGCGCAGCTTCCTCGTCAATCTCGCGGTAGGTTCGTGCAGCCTCTCCCAGCTCGTAGCCCATGTTCCGGGCTCGGTCGCACAATGCATCCAAGCCAACCGACCACGCCGCGCAGAACTCCGCGAACTCGGTGTGAACCCATTCATGCCCGTACACCTCGGCTCCGCCGCACAGGTCACGCAGTTCGGCGTTGTCCTGATCAGTGACGATCTCGTCCATGCTCTTCGATGCGGCCTCCAACACGTCAATCTCGACGTGAAAACCTGGACCATCCACAGTGAACCCTCAGTCCGCCATCGCCCCGATCAGAAACCTGGGGTAACGAATTTCCCAGCAGAGGACGACACCCGACCGGTGCTCGTTGATTCTCGCCGACGAGCCAGCTGAGCCCACGCCTCGGCGGCCTGTGTCGCCGAGGCCACCCGAGTCAGCAGGGGAAACCGGTGCTCGTCGTTGGGGTCGAGCATTATCCCGACGCCTTCGGGAACCAACTCCAGCATGTCCGCGCCGCTGGTTGCCAGGTAGTCGCACTCCCCTGCATGGACAGCCAAGCGCTCCAGACGTGAGAAAACAGACGTCCACCGGCCCCGCCCCGCAACGTCAGCCACCCATACACCTGGTCGTGGTGTCCGTCGGGCGTACACGGTCGCCTCCGCAAAGGCCGCTCAAAAGTCCTGGTACGAACGCTCGCCGGACCACACCTGATTCGCAACGACTACCAGCGGCGGCTCACTCGACAGGTCGTCTTGTGACCTACCTGTGCTCACCGTCGTCCCCCACAACACGTCCCCCTGTCATCCGGCCGCCACACGATAAGCAGCCACCTCCCGAACCGTCAGCCCCACCCGCGATGATCACCCATCCAGACCAACATCATCTACACCCAACCCCAGTCCGTGACGTTGTCGGCCTCTACATGGCCCCGCCGGAAAACGCTGGTCCCGGCAGTGGACGAGAAGTCCTAGATTCAGGCAATCGACCGCACGGCCCCGATCTTGCCGATGATGCCCATCAGCCCTAAACAGGCCATGCACGACTACGTCCGCAACGGCACCACCAGTCTGTTCGCCGCGCTCGACTCGACAGCGGCTCGGTCATCGCCCAGCATCACGGGATACATCGCCACCAGGAATTCCTGTGGTTCCTCGAGCTGATGACGGACCGAAACACCGCAGCCGGTATCCCGCAGATCTCGGTCGTGGGCTGCGCCGATGTCGACCTCGTCGCGGCGCTGGGCAGCCTGCCGTCCGAGGACGACGCCGGCACGTTCCAGATCAATGACGGCAAGCTCAGGAAGGTGACCGCCACGATTCGCGAGTCCCTGCCGAATGCGGCCATTGGTTCGCTCTTCTCGTGTTCGTTGTGCGTCGCCTAGCCCGTCAAGGCAGGGCGGCAAGACCTCGGGCTCTACAAGTGCACGTCCTGTCAGAGTTCCAAGCCACGCGATTTCACCTGGACCCGGTGACGAAACTCAGTTCATCGGTATCGGCCCGGGCTTACAGGTCGTTCTTCAGCCTCGCCGACGACGACAAGGGGCGGATCGTGATCGGCTTGGGGAGCCCATCGGGAATCGCGCACTTCGGGTGAGGCCGTTCGATCACCATCGGCGCACCGGGCGCTCCAGGCGCTGGCAACGCGAGGATCGCTCGTAGCGCCCATTCCGGGGTGGCGTGGTACTGGTACGCCACCACGAGTGGGCAGAACATAGACGAATCACCGATGATCGGCGTCCGGTAGGCGCTGGCGTCGGTCTCGTCGCGGATGATGATGACGTCCGCGCTGGTGCTTCGCCGGTATGTGGCCGCGTAGAGCTCCCGAGCATCCCGTGGGCCCCAAAGGTTCAGGGTCCACCCCTTGGTGCGTAGCACGACCAGGAGGTCCTCCAGGGTCAACGACGTGTCTGCCATGTAGTCCGTCTCCGGCGGGTTCACGCTCGGCCTCCTCGCTGAAGGGCGTTGGCCAGTTGGAAGGCCACGTCCGCCCGCACTCGTCCCAGCTCCACCATCTCCAGGTGCGGAGACACCTGGTTGACCTGCAGGGAGGGCAGGACGATCCCGATCCCGATCAGCGCATCCCTCAGGGACTCCACTGCCGCGAACGGATCGGCGTCCTCCTGTTTCTTGATCGCCATGGCCCGAAGCTAGAAGCGGTCAGTGCGCCTCCGGTATGTTGTTTTCTCGAATTTGCTCGTCGTGGAGCCTGTTGACCGCGCGGACGCGGTCGGCGGCCAGGTCTTGCCGGCGGGCGACGAGAAGTCGCAGCTCGACGACGAGTTCGTCGTCGCCGTCCAGGATCGTCAGGTCCCGGCGCATCCGGGCCTGGTCAGCGATGATCAAAGCGTCCTTGGCGTCGGTCTTGCCCGCGCCGCGGTAGCCGGCGGCGGCCCGGTTGACCACGATGCCGGGCACGTAAGCGATTTCCTGGCCGTGGTCGAGCAGCAACGTCATCAACAGTGCCGATTCGGTGCTGTTGAGGTCGATCGCCCATCTGATCCGCTCCGCCAGGACATACACGTCACCGATCGCGGTCAGCAGTGCGGTCTCATCGTTGGCGACTCGCCGCGAGAACACCCGCTTGCCTTCACCATCGACCACGGCCACATGGTGGTGTTCCCGGCCGATGTCCACCCCGGCCCACAGTTGCGTCGACTCGCACCTCTCACCAGCGTTTCTGACAACGCCCGCAGACGACCCCGCCGCCAGGTCCCTACACAGCGATCGGTTCGCAGCTCTTAATCAGGGGCCGAGTCCGTCCTGGAGAGGCGGGCGGCGAGTCGAGGTGAGCCACACGATCGGCAGACGACTGAAAGCCACACCCGCCCCTCCGGGGCATCCGGCCCCTACGAGGCCGGACAACCAAACGGTAGGGACGACTGACCGTCTTGTGTGTTGGGGCCTTTCGGCTCTTCCGCGCTTTGACCGTGGCCAGCATGTTGGCGGGTGCCGATGCTGATGGGCTCTCGACATGTTGAGCGGCTATCGACCGCGTTCTGCTCGGTGTGCCCGATCAACGGATGGTGCTGGTTCGTGAGCTGTGCTGGGGAGGGACTGCGATGGGTATCGTGTCGCCTGGTTTTCAGGGGCGGCGGCGTACGGCCGGGCCACACTTACCGCCGGGCCAGTACCTGATCGAGGATTTTCCCGTGTTGTCCGCGGGCCCGACGCCGCGGGTTCCGCTGGATGAGTGGGAGTTCGTGATCACGACGGAGACCGGGCAGGTCCATCGCTGGTCGTGGCCGCAGTTTCGGGAGCTGCCCAGGGAGACGCCGAAAGTGGACATCCACTGCGTCACCAAGTGGTCGAAGCTGGGCACGACCTGGAGGGGCGTGTCGCTGGAGACGCTACTGGCCGAGGTGGACACGGCGGCAGATTTCGCGCTGGTGGACTCCTACGGTGGGTACACGACGAACCTGCCGTTGGAGGATCTGCTCGACGACCAGGCGTGGATCGTCTACGAGTACGACGGTGCCGATCTTCCACCCGAGCATGGAGGTCCGGCCAGGTTGCTCGTGCCGCATCTGTACTTCTGGAAATCGGCGAAGTGGGTGCACGGCATGCGGCTGCTGCTGGAGAACGAACCCGGATTCTGGGAGACCATCGGCTATCACGATTACGGTGACCCGTGGTGCGAGCAGCGGTATCAGGGCGACTGACCGGCCGACTGGGCTGGCGGGTCGCGCGTCTGGTCGACTACCGCGACGAGACGCCCACGGCACGCACGCTGGTGCTGGACGTAACGGGCTGGCCGGGACATTCGGCCGGGCAGCACGTCGACCTCCGGCTCACCGCCGCTGATGGTTACAGCGCGCAGCGCAGCTATTCACTAGCCGCCCCCGCGGACGATGATCGGCTGGAGCTGACGGTGCAACGGGTGCCCGATGGCGAGGTGTCTCCGTACCTGACCGAGGTGTACTCGGTAGGAGACCCGGTGGAGGTGCGCGGACCCCTCGGTGGCTGGTTCGTATGGCGCCCGGCAGAGACCGAGCCGGTGCTGCTGATCGCGGGAGGATCGGGCATCGTGCCGTTGATGGCGATGGTGCGGGCGCGTCGGGCGGCCCGCAGTCGTACACCGTTTCGCTTGCTCTACTCGGTCCGCTCGCCTGCGGAGGTGTATTACGTCCGGGAGCTGGCTCAGCCGACGCGTGGGGACGACGGCCTGGACGTGACCTACGTGTACACGCGGTCGGCGCCGCAGGGTTGGACCGGGAAACTCGGAAGGATCGGGATCGCAGACATCAACCGTGGTGGCTGGCCACCGGAGTTCGAACCGAGCTGTTTCGTCTGCGGCCCCACGGGTTTTGTCGAAACGGCCGCCAACATTCTCGTGGCGCTGGGCCACGCACCTGGGCACATCAAGACCGAGAGGTTCGGCCCGAGTGGAGGATGACATGACACAGCCGAACACCGAGCAGCACGTGGACGGCAACGCCCTGGCCGGGCCTTTGGCGGAGGTTTTCGCGGTCGATGTCACAGCGGCCGTCGAGCGTTGCATGGGCTGCGGGCGCACCGGCCCGGTCGCTACACTCCGCGTCTACCAGCGCGCACCCGGACTGGTCGCCCGATGTCCAGGCTGCGACGGGGTGGTGCTGCGCCTTGTCCGGGGTCCGGATAAGGCCTGGTTGGACCTGAAAGGCACGATGAGTCTCCAGATCCCGCTGGCAGGTTCCGGTTAGCCCGTACCCTCCCGCGTCTGGTGGTGCAGTTCGCGATATGCCGGGCCAACAGCGACGACGAGGCCCTCGATCCTGCCAACCGTCGCGGCTACGTCTACTCCCGTGACACGGAGGCCTCGCACAGCAACGGCCTATCCCGCAGGTCTCGAAAGCGCGGCCCACCGATCAATCATCCGGCCACCTCCCTGGCTCTACGTGGTTTCCGCCGTGCCTCCGCGGCGCTCGCTTGAGACCGGCTTGCGCAGCAACGCGAGGGCGATCGCTGGGAATAGGAGAACCGACAAGAGACCCGCGCAAATCAGCGCCGCCGCAATCACTGGAGTCATCAGGCCGAGCGCGACGCCGATCTGCGTCGCGGCAACCAAGAACGGCAGCGACGTCGCCTGCAGCAGCCCGGCCGCGACCGAGGAGCGTGTGCCAAGCGAGCGCTGGTAAAGCAGCGCTGGAGCCCCGCGCACGAGCAGCAGCGCGAGAAGGAATAGCGGTACTCGCAGTAACGCGGACGGAGTCGCGATCAACCCTCCGAGGTCGAGCTGCACACCGCTGGCGACGAAGAACACCGGAATCAGGAACCCGTACCCAATCGCCTCCAGCTTCGTCCGGAAATGCGGATGCGTAGCCGAGTCTCGATCGACCAAGCCCACGACCGCACCGGCCAGAAAAGCACCCAGGATGCTCTCGAGACCAAAGCGCTCGGCAAGCACAACGAAGGCCACGAGGAGCACGACCGCCGCACGAACCCGGATCTCCGCCGTGGTGTCCTGCAACCGCAGGAAAAGATCTCCCAGACGCATCGACCGCCCTGCCAAAGCCACCGCGAACCCAATGGCGGCCACAAAGGCGACGAAGACGATCAGCGACGCGAGCCGGCCTCCGGTGCTGCCGCCGGACGTAGAAAAGAGCAGCGACAGCAGGACCACCGCGGCGAAGTCGGCCACGGAGGACGCTGCGATCGTCATTTGCCCCATCGCCTGGTCCGCACGCCCGGCGTCCTTGAGCACGGGGACAACCAAACCCAGCGACGTCGCGGACAGCGCCACCGCGATCAGCATCGGATCACGCACCCAGCCTGCCGCGCCAAACGAGAAGCCCGCTGTCACGCCGATCGCCAAGCTCACCACGTAGCCGATCAAGGCCACCCGCAGCAGTGACCCGCGCAGGCGATGGAGGTCAACCTCCAGCCCCGCAAGAAACAGGAGAAACGCCAGCCCCAGCAAGGCGACGATCTGCACCGCCTGATCCATCACCACCAGTCCCAGCACCGATGGCCCCACGATGACCCCCGCCACGATCTCCAGGACCACCGACGGGATCCGCAGCCTCGGTGCCAGCCCGAGCAACAACGGCGCCAGAAAGGCAATGATCGTCAGGATCAGAAGATTCCCGAAGCTCGGCATCGCTCACCCCCGCTCAAACCGCTGATCCACCTCAAACAGGCGCAGCCATACCTCGCTGGCTGCGGAAAACGTAGGCACCGCGTGTCCGCGGCCACCCCTTCGCCCGGGCGGCGTCGCGGTCGACCAGCACGACCTCCCGGCACACCCCACCGCGCTCGATCAACGACAGCACGGTCGTCGACCCCACGGCGCCCACACCGACCACCCCGACCTTCACGGCGCACCACCCTTGTGCGGAAACGAAGTACCAGGCCAGTCCCCCTGTGTACCGCAGCCGACCGGCTCACGCCCGCCCGCGGAGCCGACGCCTCTCGCACCACATACAAGACCCGGGAACGCACACCCCAGCAAGCATGCCCCGATCTGGCTCACCACTGGCCATAAAGATCTGATGCGTGGCGCGCCATGCCCGGTCAAGACATGAACAGTCGGCGCCACTCACGCCCGGGGGCGCACCCAGGCCGGGGAGGTCTGGCTGATCGACGTGCGCACGGACAAACCGGCCTGGGTTCTGGACGACACGGATAATCACTTGCCTGCATGCGCGGGACGAGACGACACCTGCCAAGACGATCACCCAGATCTACATCGGGGCTCAAAAGAAGCCCACTGACCTGCACTTTCACGTCGGCCCGCAGGCCTTCACCGACGTCGCACTGACAGGGTCTGAACCTGCAACTTCTTGATCCCCAGTAGGCGTCCACAAGAGACGGTTACCAGTGAGAACCTAGGAGGGTCGGGAGCTGGCGCGGTGACCCTGATCTGCGGTAGGTCGCGGAGCCATCGGTGACCCAGCAGTTTTCCGTTGGGTCTTTCTTCTCCGTGACCGTGGTCTGATCGTGTTTCCGTTTCCAGCTCCCGCCCGTCAATCCGTGCATGCGGTTCTCCCGCACACGGCTTACCGACGCCGTTCACCGCCGGCATTCGGCACCACCCGCCAGGCCCTAAACGGCCTGGGCGCGATGACGGTTCCATCAAGGCGGATCAGCCCGAGTTGGTTGGCCGAGGTGAAGATCACCCGGCGTCCGAATGCCCGGAAGCGGCGATGCTTCTTGGCGATGAATCCCGCCAGCCGCATTACCGCATAGTTCCTGATCTTGTTGAAACGCACGGCTGAGTTGCCGTACCGGAAATAACCGGCCCAACCGCGAAGGAACCGGTTGATATCCCCCACGACCGTCTCACCACGCAGCAGCGTCCGGCGCCGGTCCGTCAATTCACGAATCTGGTCGCGAGTGTGCTGCATCGCCTTGTCCGCGGGCCAGCGACCGAGGAAGGCAACGCCCTTGGCACCCATGCGGCCTGGACTGCGCACCCATCGGTGATGGAAGCCCAGAAAGTCCAGCCCGTCACCGTTTTCGGTCAAGTGCACAATCTTGGTCTTGGCCGCCTTCAGCTCCAGGCCCAGCTCGGCCAGCACAGCCCTCAGCCGCGCTAGCGCGGCCTCCGCCTGTTGCCGCGAGCTGCACATCACCACAGCATCGTCGGCGAACCGAACCGAACCAGCACACCGTGCTGGCGGACGTTCCATGACCGGTCCACCTGGTGCAGATACACGTTGCACAACAACGGTGACACCGGACCGCCCTGGGCAGCACCGGTCACCTCGCGTCGCACCACACCGTCGTCGGCATGACGGCGCTGTTGTCCTATTCCAGGGCGCTCAGGGGCGCACGCGAATGACGGTCTTGCCCTTGCGCCGCTCGGTCGGGTTGAGCGCAGGGACGGCGTCGTCGAGGGTCGCGACGGTTCCGATGTGCGTGCGAAGGCGCCCGTCCCGCACCCGGTCGACGATCTCCACCAGCTGACTCGGAACGGACTCGACGACGAAGTCGACCGCGAGGCCGTCGACAGGGCGAGCCTCAGCAGGCCCGACCACCGACACCAGCGTCCCGCCAGGCCGGATGATGCTCGCCGAGCGCCTTTGAATGTCACCGCCGATGACATCGAAGACCAGGTCGACCCCGCCGATGTCTTCGAGATCGTCGTCGTCAAGGTCGAGGAACTCGTTCGCGCCGAAGTCGCGCGCCGCCTGGCGGTCCGCCGCCCGCCCGGTACCGATGACGTAGGCGCCGAACTCCCGGGCGAGCTGCGTCACCACAGATCCGACCGCGCCGGCGGCGCCGTGTGCGAGGACGCTCTGCCCCGCCTGAAGACGACCGTGCTGGAACAGGCCTTGCCATGCGGTCAGGCCGGAGATCGGCAGGCTCGCACCCACCGTGAAGTCGACGTTCCCCGGCAGCGGCGCAAGGTTGCGTGCCTCCACGGCCGCGTACTCGGCCAGGGTTCCATCGCGGTGCCAGTCCGTGATCCCGAACACCCGCTGTCCCAGCGAGAGTCCCGTCGTGCCGTAGCCGAGGGAGGTGACCACTCCGGCGAACTCGTGGCCGATGATCGCCTGGGCACGATCGTGACCGGAGCGATCGACCCACGTCGAGGGCCACTCCCACTCTGCAGGGACGAAGCCCGACGCATGGACTTCAACGACGACGTCGTTGATCGCCGGCGTCGGCTCAGGCCGCTCCGCGAGTGTGATCCCGGCTGCTTCCGCGGCCTGATCCGTCGCGACGATTGCCTTCATTGGTACCTCCGCATATCTCGTGCTCGCTGGCTCTATGCGCCGGTCTGTGACTGTGTGTGGTCCTCGTCGAGCTCTGGTGGGACTCGACGCGTTCCAGTGGTCCATTCGTCTGTGGTGCCGGACCTTGTAGCCGTTTTTCTGTGGGCTAATCAGCCCACTTCATGCAGTTATTAACAGTGGTTCCACTGGCTCGCTGTCATCGTTAACCACCAGCCACGGCACCATGCCCTCAACCGATACGACACGACCCCACTTCGGCAGCTGGATCGACGCGATGTCGCGCCCCGCATCGTCGAACACCCTCACCACCACCTTCCCGATCAAGGTGTGTGAGGTCTACCGGTCAACAACCACCCGGCGCACCGATCAGCCCGGCGTGTCGTTCCGTAGTCCGGTCAATGGAGCGGCCGTATTTCGGTCCCACCCCAGATATGGCCTTCGGATCAGCCGGATCCAGCGATCGCCCTTGACGAGGTGCCGAGGTCATCTCGATGGCTTTGAGCCACTCGGGCAACCTGTCCGCGAACTCGCCGCCGCTGGCCTCGTTGTAGATGTCGAAGTCGCTCACGCGATCGATTGGACACCGGGCCGCCACACTGTGCTGGCCAACAGCACCCAGGGATGTCCTGTTCGCTTGCAACCCGGGACTCGCTCGGCGCGTCGGCGTGCACCACACCTGTTGCGCTCGCTAGGGTCGCCTGGACCGCTTCTGAGCTGCGCGGACACCATCCGCCACACTCACGGCACCCCGGAGAAGCCGCATTCTCAGGGGGCCTGGACCTGTGCTGTGCTGTTGCATCCGAGCTCTTATTGATTGGGAACGCAAAGGTGTGATCTTCGTTGGTCTGGCATGATCGCTGGTGTGCGGGACGCGCGGAGGTTATCGCCTGAGGCACAGGAGGATCTGCGGCGCAGGGTAGTCGCGGCTGTCCGGCAAGACGATGCTCGCCACCGCGCTCGCGCGCGACACGGCCGAAGCCGGCAACAGGGTTTACTTCACCACCGCGGCCGACCTCGCCGCCCGCTGCCACAAAGCCGCGGTCGAGGGCCGCTGGCAGACCTGCATGCGGTTCTTCGCCGGACCGAAACTGCTCGTGATCGACGAGCTTGGCTATTTGCCGCTGCCCGGCGACGGGGCTTCGGCGCTTTTCCAGGTGATCAACCAGCGTTACCTCAAGTCGAGCACGATTCTGACAACGAACGTCGGGATCGCTGACTGGGCAACGGCTTTCGGCGATGCGACCGTCGCTGCCGCGATGCTGGACCGGTTGCTGCACCGCGCGACCGTGGTCGGCATCGACGACCCATCTTACCGACTCCGGTCACATCAGTCCACATCGGACAAGTTGCGCCAGGCGGTGAACGCGCCACCGATGCCGCGCTGTGCACGTCGCAGTGCACAGTCTGGCCATCCGAACGCACCAGCACCCGCTGGTGCACCCGCGACTGGTTCAGCGGTGCATCCAGTGCCGCGGCGTCCACGAACAGGCTTGCGCCCCGGTCGTCCGGGTGCAGCAGGCCCGCGGCGGGCATGTTGTTCAGATCCGCGAGCCGGTAGCCCAGCAGGCCGCACAGCGCCTCGTTGGCATCCAGCACGCGCTCGGACGCGTCGAACAGGGCGATACCGGCCGGGGTCAG
>NZ_JBEOVY010000229.1:0-12505 GCF_040295745.1 Saccharopolyspora sp. NPDC002686 | reverse complement strand
GGAAATTGGACATCCAATTTCCATTGAATTTGCGGGACTCCGAGCGGAAGCGCAGGTCAGGTGCGGGTTGCTCGGGCTCGCATGGACGGTAGTTGGATGTGCCAGATCTCCTCGACGAGGCCGTGGATGTCGGTGGCCTCGGGGAGGGCCGTTGCGGCGAGGCGGGTGGCCGGGACGCCGAGCAGCTGGAGCGCCAGTTGTGCGTGCGCGGTGGCGATCGCGTCGAGGTTCTCCTCGCCCTCGGGGGAGTACCACTTCGCCACGCCGGAGCACATCTCCAGCACCGCCATCCGCGCGAAGCGCTGGTCCGGGACTGCGAAGACGCCGCGCTCGCAGCCGTCCGCGACCGCGCTGCGCCAGAACTCCTCGTAGCGGTCCCGGATTTCGACGATCGTCGCCCTGCGCTCGGCGTCCAGGACCCCGAGCTCGTTGTCCACCACGGTCGTCTCGTCGCGGTGCAGCGCGTGGGTGAGCACGTGGACGTGCACCAGGCTGGCGATGATCTCCTGCGGCTCGGCGCCGTCGACCGCGACCCGTTCGGCCGCCGTCACCAGCCGGTCCAAGCAGGTCCGCATGATGGAGAACAGCAGGTCCTGCTTGGTGCCCATGTAGTGGTAGAGGGTCGCCGGGGAGAGCTGCGCGGCGTCGGCGAGTTCCCGGATGCCGGTGCCGTGGAAGCCCTGCGCGGCGAACAGCCGGACGGCCGCCGCCCACACCTGCCGCTGGGTGTCGTCTCCCGCGCGTCCTCGTGCGCTCATCGCTTCGCGCTCCCCGAATTGTCGGTCGATTGATCGATCTGATCGCCTCCAACCGTACCGGTGACAACACGGATACATCGGGCGTGGGCAGCAGAAGTCGCTATTGACCCTCCGATTTGCGGGACCTATCGTGCATGAATCTCTCGATCGATCGATCGGTTGAGACATCTTGGAGGCAAGATGAACGATCAATCGACGTCCGCGGAACGGACCCAGGAATCCACCGGAGCGAGCGGGCTGCGACCAGCGCTCCGGGACCGGCAGATGAGCATGATCGCGATCGGCGGGGTGATCGGCGCCGGCCTGTTCGTCGGCAGCGGCGCGGTCATCAACAAGGCCGGTCCCGCGGCGCTGGTGGCGTACGCGATCGCCGGGCTGCTGGTCGTCCTGATCATGCGGATGCTCGCCGAACTCTCCGTCGCCGCACCGAAAACCGGTTCCTTCGCCAGCTACGCCTCGCGCGAGCTCGGCAGCTGGGCCGGGCTGGCGATCGGCTGGCTCTACGCGTACTCGTGGAGCGTCACCGTCGGCGTGGAAGCCGTCATCGGCGGCGCGCTGCTGCACGGGATCCTGCCGGTGGTGCCGGACTGGACCGCCGCGCTGGTGTTCATGCTGGTGCTGACCGGCTCGAACCTGGTCGCGGTGCGCGCCTACGGCGAGGTGGAGTTCTGGTTCGCGCTGATCAAGGTGGTCGCGATCGTCGCGTTCATCGGGCTCGGCCTGCTGGCGATCTTCGGTGTGCTGCCCGGAGTTCCGGCGCCCGGTGGGACGAACCTGTTCGGGCAGGGCGGATTCGCGCCCAACGGTTGGTACGCGGTGTTGCCCGCGCTGCTCGTGGTGTCCTTCGCGTTCAGCGGTGCCGAGGTCGTCACGATCGCGGCCGGTGAGGCGATGCGCCCGGCCGAGGCGGTGCGGCGGGCCGTCCGGACCACGATGGTGCGGATCCTGGTCTTCTACATCGGTTCCATCGCGGTGATCACCACCCTGCTGCCGTACGACGACGCCGGGATCACCGAGAGCCCGTACTCGGCGGTGCTCAACCGGTTGGGGATCCCGAACGCCGGGCTGATCATGGACCTGGTGGTGCTCGTCGCGGTGCTGTCCTGCCTGAACTCGGGGATCTACACCGCGTCCCGGATGCTGTACGCGCTGGCGAGCAACGGCGAGGGCCCGCGGGTGCTCGCCCGGTCGAACGCCTCCGGGGTGCCGGTGCCCGCCGTGCTCGTGGTGGCGCTGGCCGGGTTGGCGACCGTCACGGCGAACTACTTCTTCACCACCACCGCGATCTTCGACTTCCTGGTCGACTCCAGCGGTTCCGTGATCGTCCTGCTCTACCTGACGATCGCGGCCACCCAGCTGCACAGCCGGGCCCGCACCGAGCGAGACGGCCAGCACCTGACGGTGCGCATGTGGGGCTACCCGTACCTGTCGTGGGCGGTGGTCGTCGCGCTGGTGGCGTTCCTCGCGCTCATGGTCGTCGACCCGTCCACCCGGCACTCGCTGTTCCTCACCTTCTCCGTCGCCGCGGTCGCCGTGACCGTCGGGTTGGTGCGGCAGAAGCGCGGTTCGATCTCGATCGAACGACCATGAGCGGCGGGACCTCCTGGGTACGGTGGCCGTGCATCGGCACCGTTCACGAGGAGTGACCAGTCCATGGCTCGATTGCACGTCAGCTCGGAGTTCCCGGCGATGCTCGAACGGATCGACGCACTCGCCGGGACCCTCGAGTCGAACGCGGCGGAAGCCGAGGAGCTCGGTCGCTTCACCGGGGACACCGCGCAGGCGTTGCTGGACCTCGGGGTGATCCGGGCGGCGCTGCCGGCGGACCTCGGCGGCCACGAGTTCGCCCCGCGGCAGATGATCGAGACCATCGAGCGGCTCAGCTACCACGACGCCGCGGCCGGCTGGACGATGATGGCGATGCAGCACGTCACCGGCACCACGGCGGCCTACCTCGGTGACGTCGCGGCCGACGACCTGTTCTCCGGCACCGCGAACGGCTCCTACGCGCGGCTGGCCGGGCACGGCACCCGGCCCGGCCGGGCAGTTCCGGTGGACGGCGGCTTCCTGGTCAGCGGGAGCTGGCAGTTCGCCTCCGGGATGGCGCTGGCCACCCACATCCACAGCGCGATCCAGGTCGAAGGCACCGGGGAGCTGCGGGTGCTGGCGATGCCGAAGTCGCAGGTGGAGCTCGTCGAGAACTGGGACGTGCTCGGGCTGCGCGCGACCAACAGCATCGACTACCACTGCACCGACGTGTTCGTCCCGGAAACGCACACTTACGTCGCCACCACGACCACCCCGGCCAACGGCGGTGCGATCTACCGAATCGGCCTGGTGAACATGGCCGCGATCGGGCACACCGGCTGGGCGCTCGGCGTCGGTCGGCGGCTGCTGGACGAGCTGAAGTCGGTTGCTGTGGCCAAATCGGGCACGTACAACGCCGCCGTCGACACCGCCCAGTTCCACGCGGAGTACGCGACCGCGGAGGCCAAGCTCCGCTCCGCGCGGGCGTGGGTGATGCAGGAATGGCAAGGCATCGAGGACACCTTGGCCGCGGGCGAGCAGGTGAGCACCGAACAGGAAACGCTGATCAAGCTGACCCTCAACCACGCGACGTGGACCGCGCACGAGGTCGGCCGCACGGTCCACCGGTGGGCGGGATCGGCGGCGATCCGCCGCGGACCGATCGACCGCTTCCTGCGCGACCTCGGCACCGGAAGCCAGCACGTCACCTCAGGCCCGGTAGTCCTGCAGAACTGCGGAAAGTCCCTCAGCGGCCAAAAGCCCGAAGCGCACTGGGAATTCCTCGACCTCGTCCCGTATTCGTGAGTGGCGATGGTTGCTCTTATCACCGTCCGCACTCACGCAACCTGACCAGCTACGACACCGCACCTACATCGCTAGGCGAGCGACTGGACGAGGTCGGTCAGCTGCGCGAGGTTGCGGCACTCGGCCATTTCGACGAGGTCGGCGTACTCGGGCGCCACGGAGTCGCCGGTGCCCCAGGACGTGCTGGGTTCCGGGTTGAGCCACAGGGTTCGCTTGCACCGGTCGGTCAGGTCGGCTAGTGCGTCGAGCTCCGGGTCGTAGTTGTTGTTGCGCGCGTCGCCGAGGATCAGCAGGACCGTGCGAGGCGTGAGCACGTCTCCGTGCTTGTCGGCGAAGTCGGTGAACACGCGGCCGTGGTCGGTCCCGGTGCCCGGGAGTTGGAGGGTGTCGCGGCGGACCGCGGCCAGGGCTTCGGCGGCGTCGCGGCCGCGGCGGAGGTGTTCGGTCACCTCGTGGACGTCGCGGACGAAGGCGAACA
Source organism: Saccharopolyspora sp. NPDC002686 (assembly GCF_040295745.1). Classification (NCBI taxonomy): domain Bacteria; kingdom Bacillati; phylum Actinomycetota; class Actinomycetes; order Pseudonocardiales; family Pseudonocardiaceae; genus Saccharopolyspora; species Saccharopolyspora sp. NPDC002686. Next base: position 8,437 of record NZ_JBEOVY010000229.1, on the reverse strand, counting down.
CCCGGGTGCGGGAGAAGACCTCGTGGAGCGTGTACACCAGCAGCAGCGCGAAGTGCGCGAAGTTCGCCACCGACGACGAAACGTCGCACAGGACCACGAGTTCCGGCTTGTGCGGTCGGCGCGGCCGGAAGTGCGGCTTGATCGGCACACCGCCGGTGGCCAGCGCGGACCGCAGGGTGCGGCGGAAGTCCAGCGTCCCGCTGCGCGTGCCGTGGCGCCGTTTGCGCTGGATGCGGGTGGCGAGCTGGTGGGCGAGGGGGTGGACGGCCCGCCGCATCGCCGCCATGTCGGCCTGCGAAGCGCCCAGGAACGACACCTGGTCCAGCGCGGGTTCGGTCAGGTTGTCGGCGACGTACCGCTCGCCCTTCTGCTCGGCGATGCGCCGGTAGGCCTCAGCGGTGACCAGCTGCTTGAACCGGTCGATTCGGCTGGTGAACCGGGATTTCGTCGCGGTGGCGGTGGTTCCGAGGGGCCGTGCTTTCCCCTCGGCGGTGCGCATCAGTCCAGCCAGCAGCGTTGTCGGATCCAACTGCTCCAAAGCGGCACGCGGTGACCACGAGCCGGGATTCCCGCCCGAGCCGGGAAAACTGCCGTACTGCGACAGTGCGCGGCGGGCGATCTGCCCCAACGCCGCGTTGTCGCCGGTGTACAGCGCCTGGGCGAGTTCGGTGCGCATGGCGTGGAGCTCGGGCGAGGTGCCGTGGGCGCCGGTGACCTCCACCTCCTGCTCGACCTCGGAGCTGGTGGTGAGGCCTTCGCCGACGGCGATCGGGAACCACAGGTCGAACAGGGCGTTGAAGACCGCCACGTCCTTGTGGCGCTTGACCAGCGTGGCCGCGTAGGCGATCCGCACCGTCTCCCGATCCAGCAGGTCGACGGAGGCGAGCGCGCGGGCGGCGTCGATGCCCTCGGCGGTGGAGACCGCGATGCCGTGCTCGCGCAGCGCGGCGAGGAAATCGGTGTGCCGGTCGATCAGGCTCATCGCCGCGGTGCTTCCGCGCCGCGCAGCCCCAGCCCGACGAGGGCGCGCTCGTGGTCGCCGGGGTGCTTGAGCACCACCCCGAGCGTGGACTCCAGCGCCGGGTCGTCGAGGTCGTCGATGCCCAGCGCCAGCAGCGAACGGGCCCAGTCGATGGTCTCGGCGATCGACGGGGCCTTGGTCAGCTCCAGGTTCCGCAGTGCGGCCACGACCTCGGTGAGCTTGCCCGCCAAGGTCTCGCCGAGCGCCGGGACGTGGGTCAGCACGATGTCGCGCTCGCGCTCCGGCGTGGGGTAGTCCATGTGCAGGTAGAGGCAGCGCCGCTTGAGCGCCTCGGAGAGCTCGCGGGCGGCGTTGGAGGTCAGCACCACGAACGGGCGGTGCCGGGCCTGGACGGTGCCGAGCTCGGGGACGGTGACCTGGAAGTCCGACAGCACCTCCAGCAGCAGCGCCTCGAACTCGACATCGGCCTTGTCCACCTCGTCGATGAGCAGCACCGTCGGCCCCTCGCGGCGGATCGCCGCCAGCAGCGGGCGTTCCAGCAGGAACTCGGGCGTGAAGATGTCGGCGCGCGTGTGCTCCCAGTCCGCGTCCCGCCCGGCCTGGATGCGCAGCAGCTGCGTGGCGTAGTTCCACTCGTACAGCGCCCGGGCCTCGTCGAGGCCTTCGTAGCACTGCAAGCGGATCAGCTCCGCGCCGGTGGCCGAGGCGACCGCTTGCGCCAGACCGGTCTTGCCGACCCCGGCGGGACCTTCGATCAGCAGCGGTTTGCCGAGCCGGTCGGCCAGGAACACCGTCGTGGCGGTGGCGGTCCCGGCCAGGTAATCCACTGTGGACAGCTTGGTGCCGACGTCGTCGGAGGTGTCGAACACGGCCTCTCCTTCTCCCTACTGGTCAGCAGCCTGACACGTCGTCGCGTCCGTGTCAGCGCCGATTCGCCGAAGCGATCGCCCGTTTCTCCACGTTGCGCAGGATCAGGCCGAATGAGATGCCCAGGGCGATGCCGAGGACCGGGTCGACGAGCTTGCCGACCACCGGGACCCGGACGCCGAAGACCGTGGTCCAGATGACCAAGGTGCCGCCGGGGACCTCGGCCAGGTCGACGCGGCCGAAGGTGTGCTCGAGCGATGGCCGGGACTCCCGGATGCGGTACTCCATGCGGTGCGGGCGGTCGAAGCCGGTGATCTCCTCGCGGAACTGGAACGGGCCGCAGTCGAGCTCGCGGACCGCGCCGAGCCCGTTCTTCTCGGTGTCGCCCCGCCGCGTCAGCTCGCAGGAGCGGACGAGCGGGACCTGGGAGAACTTCTCGTGGTCGACGTAGGCCTCGAAGACGTCGTCGATGGGAGCGGGAATCGTCCGGGTGGTGGTGAGCGTGTGCACGTGCTTCCCCTTCCGGTCAGTGGCCGCGCCGCGGCCTCCGCAGGCTCTCGAAACCGTTGTTGAGCAGGTACTGGCCGACGTTGAGGGCGGCGTGCCGGTCGGGCGCCGGTTCCTTCCCGGCGGCCATCCTCCGCATCTGGACGCTGTAGTAGGTGAGCTCGGTGAGGTTGTCCAGCATCCGGATGCCGCTGCGGCGCGGATTGACGATGCTCTCGTCGGCACGCCCGGCCAGCAGCTCGGCGGGGAAGTCGGGCTGAACGGTGAGCGGTCGCCCGAGACCGACGACGTCGACCGCGCCGGAGTCCAGGGCGTCGACCATGCCGTCGACGGTCCGGAAACCGCCGGTGAGCATGAGTGGCAGGTCGGGCAGCTCGGACCGGACCCGCTCGGCGTAGGAAAGGAAGTACGCCTCGCGCCTGCGGGTGCTCTCCTTCAGCGACGGATCGACGCCGAGCATCGCCGCCGAGGTGTACGTGCCGCCGGAGACTTCGAGCAGGTCAACGCCTTCGGCGGCCAGCGCGTGGACGACCTCGATGGACTCGTCCTCGCCGAAGCCGCCGCGCTGGAAGTCCGCGGAGTTCAGCTTGATCGCGACCGGCGTTTCCGCCCCGACCTCGGCGCGGATCGCGCGGAGCACCTCGACGACGAACCGGCGGCGCTTCTCCGGAGTACCGCCCCAGTCGTCGGTGCGCTGGTTGGACAGCGGGGACAGGAACTGGCTGATCAGGTACCCGTGTGCGCCGTGGATCTGCACGCCGTCGAAACCGGCTTCGGTGACGATGCGCGCGGTGGTCGCGAACTTGCCGATCAGGTCCTCGATCTCGCGGGAGGTGAGCTCGCGAGGCTGGGCGAAAACGCCTGCGGTGCCCGGAACTGCGATCGCCGACGGCGCGACCGGACGGGACGTCAGCGTGCGGGGAGTCTGCCGGCCGGGGTGGTTGATCTGCACCCAGACCTTGGATCCGCCGGACTTGGCGACCGCGGCCCACTCGGTCAGGTCCTGGAAGTCGCGGCGGTCCTGGACGACGACGTTGCCCGGTTCGCCGAGCGCGGTGCGGTCCACCATGACGTTCCCGGTGATCGTCAGGCCGACACCGCTGCCGGACCACCGGTGGTAGAGGTTCTTGATCCGGTCGCCGGGGGAGAGGTCGCGGCGCCCTAGGCCTTCGCTGAGCGCGGCCTTGGCCAGGCGGTTCGGGATCTCGAAACCGTTGGGGAGCTTGAGCGGGCGGGCCAGGACCGATCGGTCGAGGCCCTGCGCGGTGCCGGTCATCTGGATCCTCTCTCCTGCGGTGGGGGAGGGTCGAGGGCGAGGATCGCGCGGACGGCCGCTTCGATCCGGCGCCCGGTGGCCTCGTCGGGACTGCGCCCTTCGAGCAGGGCGCGGCGGAGGATTCCGCCGGGCACGTCGACGACGCAGACGGCGATCGCCTCGACGGCTTCCCGATCGCCGCGGTCCCAGACGCCCCGGGCGAGCGAGATCAGCAGGTCGACGAAGCACTGCTGCGTGGCGTTGAGCTCCTCGGCGACGTCCGCGGGTAGTTCGGGGGAGAACAGCTGGTCGCGGCGCTGGGTGAAGAAGAGCTGCGCGCTGGTGGGGAACCGGCGCACGAACTCGGCGGGCACGAGCGAGACCGCCACCACGGCCTCGATCCCGCCCTCGTGGGCTGCGGGCGCCTCGTTCATGAGCTCGCCGAGCCGGGACCACGCGCGGAGCCACAACTTCGCGAGCAGGTCCTCCTTCGAGCGGAACGCGTGGTAGATCGTGCCGTTCGACGCCCCGGCACTGGTCGCCAACGCGCGTAAGGTCAACCCGGCAGGATCACTACTGGTCACCAGCTGTTCGGCGACGTCGAGCAGGTCGTCGAGCGAGTGGAGTCGAGGTCGAGCCACAGCCGGACCGTACTGGAGCGCACACTCTAGAACATCCACTCCACTACGTGTGCTCGATCACAGCTCGCTGCTGGGAGCTGTTGCGGCCCAGGGGTCGACCGGGATCACTCGGGTGCTCTTGCCCTGGTCGTCGAGGATCCGGCCGTGGACCTTCGTCATCTGCAGCACCAGTTTTCGGTCCACGACCTTCGCCCTCGGGTGGTCTTCGGCCAGCCGGAGCAGGAGGTCGTCGAGGTGGTTCAGGGAGCGGAGTCCGACGATCAGGCCGAGGTTCGCCGGGCTGGTCACCGCTGCGCAGTGGCGGGTTTCCGGCCACGCTCCGACCGCGCGGCCGACCTGGTGGACCTCGGTGTCCGGGACGGTCAGCCAGAGCAGGGCCATGGCGTGCCAACCGGCTAGCGGGCGGGCGACGTCGCAGCGGAACGCGATGTCGCCGTGGCGGCGGAGGCGGTCGAGACGGCGTTTCACCGCCTGCGGCGAGGAATTCAGCTCCGCGGCCAGATCGGCGTAGCTGCGCCGGCCGTCGTGGCCGAGCGCCAGGAACAGGGCGCGGTCCTCGGCGCCGAACGGCCGGATCTCGCGCGGTGGCGGGCCGATCTGCTCGCGGACCTGGTCGGCCTGGCTGCGGTTCATCACGCCCAGCCGCCAGATGACGCCGCCGAAGGTGCTGCCGAAGACGTGGCTGCGGACCTTCGTGACCTGCGGCGGAGTCGGCAGGGTCCGCAGCAGCACGTCGGAGATCGCCGCCAGCGACGGGGCCATGATCAGCGCGAACACCTGGTACTCGCCGGTGGTCACGCCGACCGTGATCACGTGCGGCAGTTCCGCCAACTGCTCGGCGACCTGCGTCGCGGTGCCCGGCGCGCAGGCGAACTCGACGGTCGCGCCCCGCGATGCGCTGTTGCCCAGCGCCACCGTCGTCCAGGCCGCTCCGGCGTCGGTGAGCCGCTGCCAGCGGCGGGCCAGCGTGATCGGGGCCAGTTCCAGGACTTCGGCGAGCGCCGTCCAGCTCGCCCGCGGATTGATCTGCAGCGCGTCCACCAGCGCGAGGTCGACTTCGTCCAGCACGGCGCCTCCGGTGTCGTTTTCAGACATCCAAGCGGGGTGGAACGGGGAAATCCATCGTTCTGGGCGTGCTGTGGCGAGGTTTCTCCGACGCTGCTTCGCATGCGCGATCCACAACACTTCGACCTGGTGCTGGCCGGGGCGCGGGTCATCGACCCCGAAACCGGGCTCGACGCGGTGCGCAACGTCGGCGTCGACGGTCGGCGCATCGCCGCGGTCACCACCGACCCGCTCCGCGGCGACACCGTCGTCGACGTCTCGAACCGCGTGCTCGCACCGGGTTTCATCGACATGCACAGCCACGCGCAGACGGTGACCGGACTCCGGCTGCAGGCCATGGACGGCGTCACCACCGCGCTGGAGCTGGAAGCGGGCGCCCTGCCGGTCCGGGACGCCTACGCCGGGGCGGCAGCGGAAGGTCGGCCCATCAACTTCGGGTTCTCGGCCGGGTGGGCGCTGGCGCGGATGCGGCTGCTCGACGGCGCCGAACCGGGCGGGTCGTTCGACGTGTTCGCGAAGTACCAAGGTGCGCCGAACTGGCGGCTCCCGGTCGGTGCGCGGGACCAGGCGCGGGTGCTGGACCTGCTGGAAGAGCAGGTGCGCGACGGTGCGCTGGGCATCGGGATGCTGGTCGGGTACGCGCCGGACTCGGGGCGGGACGAGTACTTCGCCGTCGCGTCGCTGGCCGCCCGGTTGGGCGTGCCGACCTTCACGCACACCCGGTTCATCTCCACCGAAGAACCGGGAACGTCGTTGGAGGGCGCGTTGGAGGTGATCGCGGCCGCGGCCGGGACCGGCGCGCACATGCACATGTGCCACCTCAACAGCACGTCGAACCGGATGATCGACGACATCGCGGCGGCGGTGGACCGGGCCCGCGGCTACGGCGTGCAGGTCACGACCGAGGCCTACCCGTACGGTTCGGCGTCGACCGTGATCGGCGCGGCGTTCCTCGCGCCGGAGAAGCTGCACCGGCTCGGGATGAAGCCGGAGAACATCCTCTGCGTGGCGACGGGGGAGCGCGTCGCGAACGCCGCGCGGTTGGCCGAACTGCGCGAGAAGAGCCCCGGTGAGCTGATCGTCTTCGACTGGCTGGACGAGTCCTCGCCGGCGGATCTCGAGACGCTGCAACGGTCTTTGCTGTTCTCCGACACCGCCATCGCCTCCGATGCGGTGCCGCTGATGGGGCAGGTCGACGACACCTGGCCGGTCACCGACGACGTGCACACCCACCCGCGCAGCGTCGGTTGCTACGCGCGCACCTTCGGCTGGCTCGTCCGCGAGCTCGGCGTGCTGTCGCTCGGCGAGGCCGTTCGCCGGTGCACCTTGCTGCCGGCCCAGATCTTGGAACCGGCGGCTCCCGCGATGCAGCGCAAGGGGCGGATCCAGGTCGGGGCCGACGCCGACGTCGTGGTCTTCGACCCCGCCACCATCGCCAGCCCCGCCACCGGAACCCAGGTGCGGACCTCCACCGGCGTCGACCACGTGCTGGTGGGCGGGACCTTCGTGGTCCGCGATGCGCAGATCCAACTCGACCGGCTGCCGGGCGACCCGGTCTTCGGTCGTCACCGCGACTGACGGAGCAGACATGACCCAGACCGCTGCGGCAACGGACGCCCTCTACAGGCGGGTGAGCTGGCGGATCCTCCCGCTGCTGATCCTCTGCTACACCTTCGCGTACCTGGACCGGGTGAACATCGGGTTCGCCAAGCTGCACATGCAGTCCGACATCGGGATCAGCGAGGCCGTCTACGGGCTGGCCGCCGGGATCTTCTTCCTCGGCTACGTGATCTTCGAAGTCCCCAGCAACCTGCTGCTGGCCAAGATCGGCACCCGCAAGACCATCTTCCGCATCATGGTGCTGTGGGGGCTGACGTCGGCGGCGATGATGTTCGTCAGCGACGCGACCAGCTTCTACGTGCTGCGGTTCCTGCTCGGCGTGTTCGAGGCGGGGTTCGCGCCGGGCATCATCTTCTACCTGACGTACTGGTTCCCGCCGGCGCGGATGGCGGCGGCGATGGGCCTGCTGATGCTGCCCGGCCCGATCGGCTCGATGCTCGGCGGACCGATCTCGTCCTGGCTGATCACGAACTTCGAAGGCGTGGCCGGACTGCACGGCTGGCAGTGGATGTTCCTGCTGGAAGGCCTGCCGTGCGTGGTGCTCGGGTTCATCGTCTGGAAGACGCTGGCGGACACGCCGGAACAGGCGAAGTGGCTCAGCGCGGCGGAGAAGGACCAGCTGCGGCGGGACATCGCCGTCGACCAGGACAAGGGGCAGCACAGCTTCCGGCAGGTGCTGCGCGACCCGAAGGTGTACCTGCTGGCCGTCGGGTACTTCTGCCTGATCAGCGGCCTGTACGCGGTGAGCTTCTGGCTGCCGACGATCCTGAAGGAGAACGGGCTGACCGACACCGTGACGATCGGCCTGTACTCGGCCGTGCCCTACGCGTTCGCCATCGTGCTGATGATCGTGCTCGGCCGCCGTTCGGACCGCACCGGGGAACGTCGCCTGCACAGTGCGGTGACCGCGCTGCTCAGCGCCGTGGCGCTCGCGGTCGCGGCGTTCACGGCCAGCAACTTCGCGGTGTCGCTCATCGCGATCGTCATCGCGACGGCCTGCATGTGGGCGTCGTACACGGTGTTCTGGGCGATGCCGTCGCAGTACCTGAAGGGCACGGCCGCGGCGGGCGGGATCGCGCTGATCAACAGCATCGGACTGCTGGGCGGATTCGTCAGCCCGACGCTGATCGGCTTCGTCAAGGACGCCACGGGCAGCACGGTGGTCGGCCTGCTGTCCATGGTCGCCCTCCTCCTGATCGGCAGCCTCGCGATCTACGCCAACCGCCTGCCCGCCCGGTGAGGCCCGCCAGGGATCCGCAGTTCCCACTGAGGGTTTTCCATCCGCTCTCTGCGTGGCGGTGCGAGTGCCGAGGGCGGGCTATGCGCCTGCGGCGCATGCGACCTTCACCGCGCGGTGCCGGCCGTGCTTCGCGGTCACAGACCGCACCCTCCGCAAATTCAATGGAAATCGGACATCCGATTTCCATTGAATTTGCGGAAGTTCTCCACAGGCAGGACGACTTGTCCACAGGTGTCGGCGTGTCGGGTCCATGGGGCCCC
>NZ_JBEOVY010000228.1:0-12548 GCF_040295745.1 Saccharopolyspora sp. NPDC002686 | reverse complement strand
ATCATGATCAAGGCGCTGGCCGGTGGTGGCGGGCGCGGTATGCGGGTGGTTCGCGACGCCGCTGCCGTCGACGAGGCCTACCGGGCGTGCGCCGCCGAGGCTGATCTGGGTTTCGGGGACCGGGAAGTGTTCGCGGAGGCCCTGTTCGACGGTGCCCGGCACATCGAGGTCCAGGTGGTCGCGGACGGCACGGCCGCCCTGGCGGTCGGTGACCGGGACTGCAGCGTGCAACGGCGGCACCAGAAGCTGCTCGAGATCGCACCCGCGGCCGACCTGGCGCCGGACGTGCGCCGCGGCCTGCACGAATCCGCGGTGCGGCTCTGCGCGAGCCTCGGGTACCGCGGACTGGCCACAGTGGAATTCTTGGTGCGGGGTGAGGAGTTCGCGTTCCTGGAGGTGAACCCCCGGATCCAGGTGGAGCACACCATCACCGAGGAGATCACCGGTGTGGACCTGGTGGCAGCTCAGCTCGCCCTCGCGGACGGTGCCGTCCTGCCCGACCTCCCGCTCCCCGGTGGTGTCGTGGCGGACGCGTCCGGCGTGCGGGGCGAACCCGCAGCCCCCGCGAGCACGGCGGTGCAGGCCCGGGTGAACCTGGAGACGATGACCGCCGACGGCGGCGCGACACCGACCGCGGGCACCCTCACGACGTTCACCCCGCCCACCGGGCCGGGGGTCCGCGTGGACACCTTCGGACTGCCGGGCCTGGTCGTGAGCCCGCGGTACGACTCCTTGCTGGCCAAGGTGATCGCGCGCGCGGGAACCCGCACCGCCGCCCTCGCGAAGCTCGACGCGGCCCTGGGCGAGTTCGCGATCGAGGGTGCCGCCACGAACATCCCCTTCCTGCGCGCCCTTCTCTCGGACGGGGATCTGCGCGCTGGCCCCGTGAGCACCACGTTCCTGGCAGGAAGCATGGAACGGCTGGTGGCCGAAGCGGGCGCGACCACTCCCGCCCCCTCGGCCCCCGTCGCCGCGCTGGAGCTGCGGCCGGGAGAAGAGGTGGTTCGCGCCCGGATGGCGGGCACAGTGGTCGCAGTTGCCGCCGAAGGCGAGGAGGTGCCTGCGGGCGGTCAGCTGGCTGTGCTGGAGGCCATGAAGTTGGAGCACGTCCTGGCTGCCGATCACGCGGCGCGAGTGGTGCGCGCGCTCGTGCCGCCGGGTCGCACGGTGGCGCCGGGCGATCCGCTCGTGGTGTACGCGCGGACCCGCGCGGCGGAGGCGGAATCCGCATTCGAGCTCGACCTGGACTCCGCCCGGCCCGATCTCGACGAGGTGCGCGAGCGGCAAGCCGTCACCCAGGATTCGGCACGTCCCGAGGCCGTGGCCAAGCGTCACAAACTCGGTCGCCGGACAGCGCGGGAGAACATCAGCGATCTGGTGGACCCGGGCAGCTTCGTCGAGTACGGGTCCCTGGTGCTCGCCGCCCAGCGCCGCCGGCGGTCCGAGCAGGACCTGATCACCAGCACTCCGGCCGACGGCCTGATCGGCGGCGTCGCGACCATCGGAGCGGATCGGTTCGGCCGGTCGGCGGCCGAGGCCGTGGTGCTGTCCTACGACTACACCGTGCTCGCCGGTACGCAAGGAATGCGCAACCACGCCAAGACCGACCGGATCCTGGGGGTGGCACGGGACCGGAAGGTGCCCGTGGTGCTGTTCGCGGAGGGCGGCGGCGGCCGACCCGGCGACACCGACATCGATGTCGTTGCGGGGCTGGACGTTCCGACGTTCCGGCTGCTGGGTTCGCTGCGCGGCGGTGCGCCGACGGTGGCGGTCGTCTCCGGGCGCTGCTTCGCCGGGAACGCCGCGCTGGCCGGCGCCTGCGACGTCGTGATCGCCACCCCCGACGCGAACATCGGCATGGGCGGACCCGCGATGATCTCCGGCGGTGGGCTGGGGGAGTACCGGCCCGAGGACATCGGTCCGATCGACGTGCAGCGCCGCAACGGGGTCGTCGACCTGGTCGCGAAGGACGAGGAGCACGCCGTCGACCTGGCGCGCCGGTACCTCTCGTACTTCCAGAGCCCGCTCTCCCCGGGCGAGGGCGTGGAGTGGGAGGCGCCGGACCCGCGCCTCGCCCGGCACGTGGTGCCCGAGAACCGGCTGCGCGCTTACGACATCCGCACCGCCATCGATGCCATCGTCGACGTGGGCTCGGTGCTGGAGCTGCGTCCGGACTACGGCGTCGGCATCGTGACGGCGCTGGTCCGGGTGGAGGGCGTCGCTTACGGCCTGGTGGCCAACAGCAGCCACCACCTGGGCGGCGCGATCGACGCCGAGGCCGCGGACAAGTTGGCCGAGTTCCTGGAGCTCTGCGAATCGGGCGGGCTCCCGATCGTTTCCCTCTGCGACACACCGGGTTTCATGGTCGGACCGGAGGCGGAGAAGGACGCGACGGTCAAGCGCTTCGGCGGGCTGTTCGTGCTCGGTGCTCGCCTGACGGTGCCGTTCGGCGCAGTGGTGCTCCGCAAGGGCTACGGCCTGGGGGCGATGGCGATGACCGGCGGCTCCTTCCGGGCTCCCCAGTTCACCGTGGCGTGGCCGACCGGCGAGATCGGCGGTATGGGGCTCGAGGGGGCGGTCCGGTTGGGCTACAGCAAGGAACTCGCGGCGGCGCCCGACGAGGCCGCGCGCCAGCAGCTGTACGACGACCTGGTGGCCGAGGCCTACGAGCGCGGACGCGCGTTGCGCGCGGCCACCACCTTCGAGCTGGACGACGTGATCGACCCGGCCGACACCCGGCGCTGGATCAGCACGCTGCGGCCCAGCGGACGACCCCGCCGAGGCACCGAGGCGTGAGACTGGGAGGCGCTGCGAGGTGAGTGATGTGGTGAGCGGTCCCATCGTCCCCGGGAGCTTCGCCACCGCACCCGGGCTCTACGACGACATCTCGATCAGCGAGGTCGTGCGCACCTGGGCGCGGCAGATCCCCACCGGCACCGCATTCGTGACCCCGAGCCGGACGACGACGTGGAGCGAGTACGACCGGTTGGCGGATGCGGTCGCCGAAGAGCTGAACAGGGCAGCCGGCGGTCCGCGCTCGCGCGTGGCACTGCTGCTCCCGGACACGGCGGGCGTGCACGCCGCGCTGTGCGGCTGTTTCCGGGCGGGCCGCGTCGCGACTGCCATCGGGGTGCGTTCCGGGGTGCGGGAAGTCGCGCACATCATGGGCCGCACCGGCGCCGAGGTCCTGGTGACGTCGGCAGCGATTCGCGGCCGGTCGTGGCACGACCTCGTCGTCGAGTTGCGGGAACGCGGGGTCTTCCCGGTCGATGTCGTGGTCGTCGACGACGAGCGCGGATCGGTCACGCGGCACCGCGTCGGTGGTGCGGGCCGAGCCGAAGTGACGAGCTCGAGCGGGGTGCCGTTCAGCACGTCGGAGGTGACGATCCTCAACTCGACCTCCGGAACGACCGGACTGCCGAAGGTGGTCGCTCACGGGGAGCGGCGGTGGGTCGCCTTCGCGCGCGAGGCGATGCTCGGAGGCCGGATCGGGCCGGACGACGTGGTCTGCTCCGCCGTTCCGGCTCCGTTCGGCTTCGGGCTGTGGTCGGCGCACTTCCTGCCGGCGCTCCTCGGCGTTCCGGCCGTGGTGACGTCGAGGTTCGACGTCGAGGAGATCGCCGAGCTGATCGAGCGCGAGAAGGTCACCGTGCTCTGCTGCGTCAGCACGCAGTTCAAGATGCTGCTGCGCTCGGAGGCCGTGCGCGCCCGCGATCTTTCGAGCCTCCGCGTCCTGTACACCGGGGGCGAGTCCGTCGCGTACCGCGATGCTCGCGTGTTCGAGGAGCGCACGGGTGCCAAGGTCCTGCAGTTCTACGGCTCGAACGAGGCCGGTGGCGTCAGCCGCACGACCCTGGACGACGACGTCGAGACGCGCTTGCGCACCTGCGGTCACGTGCTCGAATCGATGGACGTCCGGGTGCTCGACGACTCCGGTTCCGAGAGCACCGGACGGATCCGGCGTGGGCAGCCCGCGGTGCGCGGCCCGCTGGTGTCCGCCGGGTACTGGGCGGATCCGGCGGCGAACGCCGAGCTCTACACCGACGACGGCTGGATGCTGCTCGGCGACGTGGTGGAGATCGACGACGTCGGCCGGGTGCGCGTCGTCGGTCGCAAGGCCGACTTCATCATCCGGGGCGGCAAGAACATCTCGATCGTCGAGATCGAGGAGCTCGTTCGCGGCCACGAGTCGGTGTCGGACGTCGCCGTCGTCGGCATTCCCGATGACCTCTACGGCGAACGCGTCTGCGCTGCGGTCGTTCTCGCGGGCAGCGGGCGACTGGACACCGAGTCGCTCGCGAACTGGCTGCGGTCGCGCGGCGTGGCGACCGAGTACCTGCCGGAGTACGTCGTCACCGTCGACGAGCTCGAGGTCGGACCGGGCGGCAAGACGGACCGCCGGGCTGTGCAGGCCGCGGCGATGAAGGCGCTCGGTCGCACCTAGCGCCCTTCCTGTACCGATCAAGTCAGCACCCTGTCGGCCGGCACGCCCCTGCGCGTCTGGGGCCGAAAGTCCCGGTCCGGAGTCCGTGTTCGCGGTGTCACACTGAGTAGTGGTAATGGCAGGGTCGGATGCGTTGAACCTGGACCCGTATGGCGCCCGATCCCCGGGGCGGGGGCGGCTATGGCGGTTGATCGCATCCGGCTGGCGGAGGGGCTCGCCGCGATCGTCGCGGACGTGCCCGGGCAGGAAGGCTTGCCCGAGCGACTGTGCCACGCGTGTCTCGCGGCATTGCCCGTGGACGGAGTCGGGCTGTCGTTGATGACCAACGAACACGCGGGCGGTCGGATGCTGTTGGGAGCGACCGACGCGGCGGGGAGCAAGATCGAGGAGTTGCAGTTCAGCCTCGGCGAAGGGCCGTGCGTGACCGCGTTCAGCGAGGCACGTCCGGTACTGGTGCCGGATGTGACGACGGACGAGGTTCGGCTGCTGTGGCCCGCGTTCGCCGAGCAGGTCGTCGCCGCGGGAGTGGGGGCGCTGTTCGCGTTCCCGTTGCAGGTTGGTGCGATCGGGATCGGTGTGCTGGATTGCCACCGCATCCGAACCGGGCCGTTGGAGGAGGTCACCGAAGCGCTGGTGGTCGCCACGGCCGTGACCGCCGCACTGCTGGACCACCAGGCCCGCATCCTGGCCGCTGCCGAGGTGAAGCCGGAGCTGATCGACCTGTCGTGGCGCGACCACGCCGCGGTGCACCAAGCCACCGGCATGGTCTCGTCGCAGTTGAGCGTGCCCACCGACACCGCGCTGGCGCGGTTGCGCGCCCACGCCTTCTGCGAGGGCCGGCCGTTGAAGGACGTCGCCGCCGATGTCGTGGCTCGCCGCCTCCGGTTCAGCGAGGAGGACGGAGGCTGAGCGGGGTGCGGGTGGGACCAGGGTGAGGAGATGAGGAGGTTTGCCATGGTGGCGCGTTCAGAGCCGCAAGAACCTGCTGTGACGGCGGCCTTCGTGGAGTTGGCCGACAACCTGGTCAACGACTTCGACGTGCTCGATCTGCTGCACACGCTCGTGCGGCACTGCGTAGCGCTGCTGGACACCGCCGCTGCCGGGCTGCTGCTGGTCGACGAGATGGGGCACCTGCGGTTGTTGGCGTCGTCCAACGAGCAGGCCCACCTGGTCGAGTTGTTCCAGGTCGAAACCGACGAGCCCAGCCCGTGCACCGACTGCTTCCGCACCGGTAGGCCCGTCACCGCCGTGGATATCGCTCAGCACGCCGCCACTTGGCCCGGCTTCGCCACCGAGGCCCAACGATGGGGTTTTCGCACCGTCCACGCATTGCCGATGCGGCTGCGCACGGACACCATCGGAACGCTGAACCTGTTCCGCGCCGAACCCACTGCGCTGGACCACGACGACCTGGTGCTGGCCCAAGCATTGGCGGACGTGGCCACCATCGCGATCTTGCAACACCGGGCCCTGGCCCGCCGCGATGTGCTCATCGAGCAGTTGCAGGGTGCGCTGAACAGCCGGGTCGTCATCGAACAGGCCAAAGGTGTGCTCGCCGACCGCGGCCGGCTCGACGTGGACACGGCGTTCAACCTGCTGCGCCGCTACGCCCGCACCCACCACGCGCGGCTTTCCGGCGTGGCCTGGCAGGTCGTCACCGACCGCGGCCGTGCCGAGGAGATCTTGGGTTGGGCCGAACCGACCTCGCACGGTCAACGCGGTGACGGACCGCCATGAACGGCCCCGGAGGCCAGGCGTGTCCGAAACGCGCTGTGGTCGAGGCGCTGGCCAGGACCGCCCGCGCGTTGGTGGGCGACTTCGACCTGTCTGAAACGCTGTACGACCTCGCCACCGACGCGGTCGACGCGCTCGACGGGGATCTCGTCGGGATAATGCTGGCCAACAGGTCCGGGGGCTTGTTCCTGGTCGCGTCCTCGGACGAGGGCACCGACGCCATCGGGTTGCTGCGGCTGCAGATCTACCAGCGCGGTCCGTGCATCGAGTGCCTGAACACCGGCCAGGTCATCTCGGTCGAGGGGCTGGGCGTCGACACCGACCGGTGGTCCAGCTTCGTCACGGCAGCCATCGCGTTCGGGTTCCGCACGGTGCACGCACTGCCGATGCGTTGGCACGCCCGGACGGTGGGGGTGCTCAGCCTGCTCCGCACCGACTCCAGCCGACTGCCCACCTGCGATGTGGCACTCGCGCAGGGGTTCGCCGACCTCGCTGTCCTCAGCCTGCACCAGCAGCACTGCCTGGCCCACCGCGGACACCTCGCGGAACAGCTGCACGCGACGCTGAACAGCCGAGCGGCTCTGGACCGGGCCAGAAGGGTGCTCACCGAGGAGAGCCACCTCCAGATCCACGACACCTTCGCACCGCTGCGCGACTACGCGCGCACACCACCTGCGGCTGACCGAGCTGGCCCAGCGCATCACCGCCGACCACGTCCTCGCCCGGCAAGTGCTCGCGGCGCGGTTCTGAGCAGCTCCGAAGATCGAGCCAGGGCAGCGGCGTCCGGGAGAGTCGTCCGTCAGCTCGCGCGCCAGGGCTGGTACTCGGCGGGGATCCTGTCCATGAGCCAGCCGAGGTCCCCGTGCGCGTCCTCTTCGGTGTCGAACCCGGTGCGCGCGTGCACCTCTCCGTGCTCGAAGTAGGTCAGCACCCACTTCCCCGATGCCTGCTCCAGCACCAGTTCGAAGCAGGGCCCCTCGTGCCAGTGTCCGTTACCCGCACTCCAGCGGCCGACGACTCGGCCCATGACCGCGCGCCTCCAGCACTCGCGCTCTGCGGCCCACGCGGCGAACCCGCGTTGCGACCACCGATGTGCGGGAGCACGCGGTGGTGATGGGAGGGCGGTGGAAACGCGTGAGCGCTCGGATCATCCGCAGCACCGGAATCCACCGGAATCCCACCTCGCACGCGGGGTCTGGGCGTGAACGCAGGTATGTCGTTTCTGCACGGCCAGTACACACCACGGCCGAGCACGCGAATGCGGACCTAAGTCCCGTCCACGCCCCAGGGCTTCGAAGGTTCAGCGCAGAGAGAACGATCGATTCGCCGGTGTGCTTCGAACTCAATCGACTGCTCCTTTTACAGTTCCGTCACGGCGGTGAGGAGTCGTTGGATCGCCAGGTCGACTGTCGAGCGGGGGCAACCGAGATTCACCCGCATGTAGCCGTGTCCGTCGAGGCCGAACTTCTGCCCCTTGTCCAGCCAGAGGCGGGCGGTGGTGAGCATGAAGTCGTTGAGCGTCTCGGCGTCCATTCCGAGCTCTCGGCAGTCCATCCACGCCAGGTACAGCGAGTCGGCCGGTAGGACGCGCACCTTCGTGGTGGCGTTGTTGACCGACGTTGCGAAGTGTTCGTGGTTGCCGCGCAGGTAGGAGAGCAGCTCTTCCAACCAGGGTTCGCCGTGCGTGTAGGCGGCCTCGGCCGCGACCATTCCGAGGGTGTTGACCAAGGGGAACGCGTTCCGGTCGTACTGGCGCAGCAGTTCCTCGCGCAGGCGGCGGTCGGGTACGAAGGCGTTCGCGCTCTGCAAACCCGGCAGGTTGAAGGTCTTGCTCGGGGCCGTGCACGTGATGCTGTTGCGCGCGAACTCGGGGGAGAGCGAGGCGAACGGGACGTGCTTCTTCGCCGGGTTCATGATCAGGTCTTGGTGGATCTCGTCGGAGACGACGAGGATTCCGCGCTGGGCGCAGATCTCGCCCATCGCGGTCAGTTCTTCCTCGGTCCAGACGTTTCCCGTCGGGTTGTGCGGGTGGCTGAGGATGAACAGCTTGGTGTTGGGCTGGATCGCGGCTTCGAACGTTCGCGCGTCGAACCGGTATCCGTCGTCGGTGCGTTCCAGCGGAGCGAGGGCGAGGTGGCGTCCGTTGAGCAGGACGTCGTCGTGGAAGTGCCCGTAGACCGGGGGCTGGATGAGGATCGAATCGCCAGGTGCGGAGAAGGCTTGCACGGCGGTTTTCAGCGTCGTGATGACCCCGGGGGTCTGCACCACCCACTCCTCGGGCACCTCCCACCCGAACCTGCGGAACTGCCAACTCGTCACCGCATCCACGTAGCTGTCGCTCGCGCCACCGGGATAGCCGAAGACACCGTGGTCCACGGCCTCGTGGAGGGCGTCGACGACTGCCTGCGGGGCCTTGAAGTCGGTGTCGGCGACCCACATCGGGAGCGGGTCCGCCACGGCCTGCTCGGGAGTCAACATCGTCTTCGCGAACGCCCACTTCATGGAGTTGGAGCTCTTGCGGTCGACGACCTCGTCGAAGATCGACTTCGATGCGCCACCAGCGGAGTTCGCCTGCATCCCGGCCTGGGAAGTCTCGATTGCCATGCGTCGAGCGTAGGTAGCTTCCCGCAGAAGGCGTTCGCTTCTGCTGCCGCTCAACGGGATGTGCCGCGGACGCGCGAATTCGGCGAGCACGATCGGATCGACACCCCGTGCGGAGGGGCGCAGATCAGCGGGCGGGCAGCGGCTGCGCACCGGATTGCTGCAGCAAGAGGGTCAACGTGCCGATCTCCTGCTGCTGTTCGGCGACGATCGCGTTGGCCAGGTCGCGCACGTGCGGGTTCGACACCTGCTGCGCGGCCGCGGCGGCCATGTCGACGCCGCCCTGGTGGTGCCGGATCATCAGCTGCAGGAAGACGACGTCGGCGTCGGTCCCCGTGCTCGAACCGAGCTGGTTGAGCTCCGGCATGGAAGCCATGCCCGGCATGGGGGTTTCGCCGTGGTGGTGCGCGCCGCCCATCCAGGACATCGGCGCTTCCGCGATCTGAGGTGCTTCCCAGAGCACCAGCCAGCCCTGCATCCGGCCGATTTCGCGGAGCTGGTCGGCCGCGATCGCCTCGGCTGCGGCATCCACCTGCGGGCTCAGCTTGCCGCGGACCAGCTGCACCATGGTCACCGCCTGCTGGTGGTGCACGATCATGTCCTGGCTGAACCCGACGTCGGAGGCGCTGGGAGAGGTGCGTTGCGCGTCACCGCCGCCGCGCAGCGACGTGCCGGCGAGCAGGCCGATCCCGAACACCGCCAGCGCTGCCAGCGCGGCCAGGACGCGGCGGTTCATCGCAGGGGGTAGGCGTCGTTGGTGAACTGCAACGCCAAGGCGCCGTTGTCGTCGCAGGAAACCCACAACTGCTCGCCGACGAACCGGGGCGGGGACATGCACCAGTCCGCCGTCAGGTCGGTCGGGCCGAGGTTCAGCGGGGGGTTGCCGACGTTGCCGTTGCTGATGTCGGAGACGGTGGCACCCACCGGAACCGTGGCGTGCGCGGAGTTCACCAGCCGCGCGTTCTGCCCGACCTGTCCGGGCGGGTTGAAGTAGGCGATCTCCCGCGGCCGGTCCGGTTCGCGGATGTCGAACACCCGGATGCCGGACTGCACCCAGCCGCAGGCCAGCGCGGTCGGGTCCGCGGGCCGGTCGATCGTGCAGTAGTGCGCCTCGTAGCCGAAGATCCCGTTGCGCGCGGTGTCCTCGGCGCGCAGGGCGGTGTTCTCCGGCCGGTTGATCTCCAGCTTGAGCTGGCGGACGGTCTTCGGGGCGCGCTCGTCGGAGATGTCGATGATCCGCACCCCGCCGGAGCCGAACTCGTCCGCCACCACCAGGTACGGCCGGCCGCCGTCGGTGAAGGGGATCGCGTGCTGGGTGATCAGCCCGTCCTGCCAGCTGATGTCGGAGATCCGGCGCAACAGCGGAAAGGGCTTGCGCCGCTGGACGTCGCTGGCGTCGAAGGTGGTGATCCCGGCGGGCAGCGCGCTGGCCACGTAAAGCCGGTTGCCGTCGGCGCTGACCCCGAAGCCGTGGTTGGACAAGCCGGTGGTGCCGACGAACACCACGCTCGGGCTGGCCGGGTCGGCAACGTCGATGGCGGCGATCGTGCCGCCCACGGCGCCGGTGGCGTAGTAGGTCCGCCCGTCCGGCGCCCACCCGCCCTCGTGGCCGGGCGTCGGCATCGGCAGCGTCAGCTGCGTTCCGGCGACGCTGTTGAGCAAGCGGGGATGCGCGCAGTCGGTCTTGACGTCGTAGACGGAGAAGAACACCCCTCCGGTGAGGATCCCGGTGGAAACCGCGGCGAGCAGGCCGCGTTCCTCGTTCACCTTCAACGTCTCCCACGTGCCGCCCACCGTGGCGGGGCTGACCAGCGAATCGGTCAGCTCCGGTTGCGCGGGGTCGGAGAAGTCGACGACGTTCACCCCGGGCCGCTCCGCGCGCGGCGATCCGGTGACGATCGTGCCCAGGTACTGGCAGTGGCCGTAGGAAGCCCTGACCGTCGCCTGGCCCTGCCCCTGGAACTGGCCCAGCAGCTCCAGATTGCACTGGTAGGGCGCTTGGCTGCTGCGCCCGCTCTGCCGGTCGCCCAGCGGCACTTGCCCCTGCAGCCCGGTCTCCGGGGCCGATCCCGGCCCGCACTCCGCGCGCGGCACGGTCGTGTCCACCGGCCCGTCGGCCGCCGCGGTCAGGACCTCCGAGGAGGACACCAGCAACGCCACCGCCGCTAGCGCGCCGAGCAGGCGCAGCGATGTCCGACTCCACCCCTGAGACACGGACGACCTCCCGCAGCCGACGCTATCCCCGCCACCAAGCGCAACGACCCGGTGCGCGGACGGATACGCGGGCGTTGCGCCGAAACCGCAGGGACACCAGGAGTTCCCTGCTCGAAGCCCCGCCAGGAAGTGAGCTCAGCGCGGCAGACCGGATGGTCGGAATCGGATTGGTGGTGAACCTGCTCGCCGCTGTCGTCGTACGTGGCACCGAGAGGTGAACGCCGACGGAGGAGCTGCACATGGGAAGAGGCTTGTTCGAACGAGGGTGGGCGTCCAGAGGTAGCACCGCCTTGGCCGCCGTGTCGGTGGTGGTCGGAACGACGGTCGCGGTGCCATCCGCAATCGGCCAGCCGGCTGTGGATGTGGCTTTGGAGTGGTACGACGTGTCCGCCGCAACCGTGGACGCGGCGGGCATCCCGGCATCGGCGCAGGTCACGAAGAACCGAGTGTGGGCGGTGTCCTGGCTCGCGGCGGCCCGGGCGGTCCGCCCTGACCTCGGGGTGGGGCACCCGCAGGAGTACGAGCAGGCGGCGATCGCATCAGCAGTCCACGCTGCGCTGTCGGAACTGGTGCCGAGTCGCCAGGCGGAGCTGAACGCTGCGCTGGAGCGAACCCTGGACCGGATCCCGGACGGTCCCGCTGAGGACCGAGGCGTTCGCGTCGGCCGCGAGCAGGCGCGCGTCGTGCTCGCGGATCGAGCGAACGACGGATTGGATCCGGAATCGGTCAACGGGCCGTACCAACCCCCGGCGCCGGGTCCCGGGGTCTGGCAGCCCACGCCGCCGACGTACGGGGCCGCCATCCAGGCCGGATCGAGGTACGCGAAGCCGTTCCTGCTCGACGACCCGGCGCAGTTCCGGTTGGGGCCGCCGCCCGAGCTCGGCTCCGAGCGCTACCGGGCCGATCTGGCCGAGGTTCGCGCGTTGGGCGTCTCGGGCAGCGCGGTGCGCACTGACGAGCAGACCAGGACGGCGAAGTTCTGGGAGCAGTCCACGCAGCAGGCCTACACCGGGGTTTTGCGGGCTGCGCTTGAACAGTCGCGGCAGCCGTTGTTCCAGCGGGTCGGCATGGTGGCGATCTTCAACGTCGCCCTCGTGGACACGCAGATCGCCACTTCCGACAGCAAGTACACCTACGCCCGCTGGCGGCCTGTCACGGCCATCCGGGCAGCTGACGACGGTGACGGTGATCCGGGCACCACGCCGGACCCGGGCTGGACGCCGGAGGCCACGACGCCGCTGCACCCCGACTACCCCAGCGGGCACAACACCTATGCCGGGGCAGCGGAAGCCGTGTTGACGGCGCTGACCGGCGAAGGACCGGACGAAGCCGTCACCATCGGCAGCTCGACGGCTCCGGGGGAGTACCGCACTTACGCGGAATGGTCGCAGCTCACCGCCGAAGTGGTCGACGCCCGGGTCTGGTCCGGTCTGCACACGCGGACCGCTGACGAAGCCGGTGTGACCGGCATCAAGGTGATCGACGTGCTCACCCCGTACGTGCAGGGTGGCAAGATCGGTCTGTTCGGTGGCGCCGGTGTGGGCAAGACGGTGCT
>NZ_JBEOVY010000227.1:0-12658 GCF_040295745.1 Saccharopolyspora sp. NPDC002686 | reverse complement strand
GGCCCGGTTCCGAGCCACGAGAATCCACCACGGTCACGCCATTCCTCCAGTGTGTAGCGGGGTGCCCGTTCAACACGCCGACACCTGCGGCCCGGCCTCCGGAGTGCGGCGCCCCGTCCGCCGGGGTGTCGGCGGGGCTTGCTAGCCTTGTCCAGTTGTTCGACGCGAACGACCCTCCTGCCATGGAAAGTCCATGGCCGTGAGTCCACAGGAGGTGAATGGTCTTCATGCGTCATTACGAGCTCATGGTCATCCTGGACCCGAGCCTGGACGAGCGCACCGTCGCTCCGTCCTTGGAGAACTTCCTCAACGTCGTCCGCAACGACGGTGGCACCGTCGAGAAGGTCGACGTCTGGGGCCGTCGTCGGCTGTCCTACGAGATCGAGAAGAACTCCGAGGGCATCTACGTCGTCCTGGACCTCAACAGCGAGCCGGCCACCATCAAGGAACTGGACCGGCAGCTGAACCTCAACGAGTCGATCCTGCGGACCAAGGTCCTGCGCAAGGTCGTCGAGCCCCGCAAGGCCGCGCGTGCCGCCAAGGCTCGCGCCGCGGCTGCTGCTGCGGCTCAGGCCAACGCCTGATCCGGCCCGAACCGCTAACGACCAGACTGGAGTCCCCAGGTCATGGCTGGTGAAACGGTAATCACGGTGGTCGGCAACCTGACCGCCGACCCGGAGCTGCGCTTCACCCCGTCGGGTGCCGCGGTCGCGAACTTCACCGTCGCGTCCACGCCCCGGACCTTCGACCGCCAGAGCGGCGAGTGGAAGGACGGCGAAGCCCTCTTCCTGCGCTGCAACATCTGGCGGCAGGCGGCGGAGAACGTGGCCGAGTCGCTGACCCGCGGCATGCGGGTGGTCGTGCAGGGCCGACTGCGCCAGCGCTCCTTCGAGACGAAGGAGGGCGAGAAGCGCACCGTCGTCGAGCTCGAGGTCGACGAGATCGGTCCGTCCCTGCGCTACGCGACCGCCAAGGTCAACAAGGTGAGCCGTGGCGGCAGCGGTTTCAGCGGCGGCGGGGGCAGCCCGGCCGGTCCGCCGGCCGACGACCCGTGGGGTTCCGCACCACCTGCCGGTTCCGGCGGTGGGTTCAGCGACGAGCCGCCGTTCTAAACGCGGCGACAACGCTCTCGAAGTTTTCGTTCAGGAGGAAGACCGATGGCCAAGGCGCCCGTGCGCAAGCCGAAGAAGAAGGTCTGCGTTTTCTGCAAGGACAAGGCTGCGCAGATCGACTACAAGGACACGACCCTGCTGCGGAAGTACATCTCCGACCGCGGCAAGATCCGTGCCCGTCGCGTGACCGGCAACTGCAGCCAGCACCAGCGCGACGTCGCCATCGCGGTGAAGAACGCCCGCGAGATGGCGCTGCTGCCCTACACCTCGACCGCTCGCTGAACCGGAAAGGAGTCACGTCGTGAAGATCATCCTCACCGCTGACGTGTCCAACCTGGGCGAGTCCGGCGACATCGTCGAGGTCAAGGACGGCTACGCGCGCAACTACCTGCTGCCCAAGGGCCTCGCCATCGTGGGCACCAAGGGCGCGCAGAAGCAGATCGAGACGATCCGCCGCGTCCAGGAGAACCGCCGCGTGCGGAACCTGGAGCACGCCCACGAGCTGAAGCAGCAGCTGCAGAACCTGGGCGGCGTCACCCTGAGCGCGAAGGTTTCCGCGCAGGGCAAGCTGTTCGGCTCGATCACCCCCGGCGACGTCGTCGCCGCGGTCCGCAAGGCCGGTGGCCCGAACCTGGACAAGCGTTCGGTCAGCCTGCGCGGCCACATCAAGTCGCTGGGCAAGCACGTCGTCGACGTGCAGCTGCACCCGGACGTGTCGGCCAACGTCGCCGTCCAGGTCACCAAGGAGCAGTGACCCGGTAGCACCGGAGCAACGCGCAGCACCGTCCACCCCGTCCATTCGGGTGAAGGGTGGACGGTGCTGCGTCCGGCGCGTGCACCGGCTGTCACGGCGACGACGAAGTTCCGCCGATTCCGACACGCCGAGCTGACGACACGCCCGGACTTTTCCACGGATTTCTTCCACAGCCTACGCACAGCCTCTGACCTGGGGTTTGTTGTCACCGCTGGTGACTTGTCCCCAAGTTGTCCCCAGCTGTGCCGAACGCTGCTGCAAGTTATCCACAGGCTCGATGCAACCTATCCACAGGTTGTCCCGAACTTTGTCCACAGGCTGGGTTGCCTGCTCTGTGCGGGTGATCTAGCTTCGCGCGTGCCCACGCGCCCAACGCGCGCGACGGTCTTGGCGCGGAGGAGGTGACCGGGTCAGGTGGCGGTTCCCGAGGAGCCCGAGGACCCGTACTTCGAGGACGACGGCGGCAGCGGTCCGGCCGGCGGCAGCACCTTCGAACGGCAACCCCCGCAAGACCTGGCAGCCGAGCAGTCCGTGCTCGGCGGCATGATGCTGAGCAAGGACGCGATCGCGGACGTGGTCGAGGCGCTCAGCCCGAACGACTTCTACCGCCCGGCGCACCAGGCGATCTACGACTGCATCCTCGACCTGTACGGCCGCGGTGAACCGGCGGACGCGATCACGGTGTCCGCGGAGCTGGAGCGCCGCCAGGAGCTGCTCAAGGTCGGCGGCGCCCCCTACCTGCACACGCTGATCGCCACGGTCCCCACAGCGGCGAACGCGGGCTACTACGCGGAGATCGTCGCGGAGAAGGCGATCCTGCGCCGCCTGGTCGAGGCGGGCACCCGCATCGTCCAGCTCGGCTACCACGGTTCTGAAGGCGCGGCGATCGAAGAGGTCGTGGACCGCGCCCAGGCGTCGATCTACGACGTCACGGAACGCCGGGCCAGCGAGGACTACCACGCCCTCGAAGAGCTCCTCCAGCCGACGATGGACGAGATCGACGCGATCGCGTCCCGCGGCGGGGAGTCCCAGGGCATCCCGACCGGCTTCGTCGACCTCGACGCCCTGACCAACGGCCTCCACGCCGGCCAGATGATCATCGTCGCGGCCCGTCCTGGTGTGGGCAAGGCACTGGCGCTCGACACACCGCTGCCCACCCCCGAGGGCTGGACGACGATGGGTGAGGTCGTTGTCGGCGACTACCTGATCGGCGCGGACGGAAAGCCGACGAAGGTGGTTGCGGCAACCGAGGTCATGCACGACCGCCCGTGCTACGAGGTCGAGTTCTCCGACGGCACGGTCATCACGGCAGACGCCCAACACCAGTGGCTGACGGATACCCGCGCATCGCGGAAGTCGGCGCAAGCCGCCGCAGCTGGGCATGGCGGGACTCGAAACCAGCGCACCTTCGCTGAAGTCCGCACCACGGAGGAGATCGCGGAAACCCTGCGCTGCAACACGGCCGACCGCCGGCTGAACCACTCGGTGAACGCTGCGCAGCCGATCGACCTCCCGGAGCGGGACCTCCCGCTCGCGCCCTACGTGCTGGGTGTCTGGCTCGGCGATGGCACCTCGCTTTCGGCCGCGTTCACGAGCGCTGATCCAGAGGTCGCCATGCACGTGGAGGCCGAGGGGTACCACGCGCCGCAGACGCGCGATCGCTTCTACCGCATCCAGTTCCCGCAGGCTGACCCGATTGCGGAGCGGAACTGCGTGGTCTGCGGGGCTGTGTTCGTTCCGAAGACGAGCCAGGTGCGGACCTGTGGGCAGAGCTGCGGCGGCAAGGCGCGCTTCCTCTCCGATCCGGTGCCGCAACCGACTTGCCCGGACTGCGGAAAGCCGACGTGCGGGCTGCGTCAATGCCAGGAGTGCCGCAATGAGCGAGGCACTGTCCAGGCCTTGCTCCGAATGATGGGTGTGCTCGGGAACAAGCACATCCCGGCGGAGTACCTCCGTGGTTCCGAATCCCAGCGGCGCGCGCTGCTGGCCGGACTCCTCGACACGGACGGCACCGTTGCACCCAGCGGCTCCGTGCAGTTCGCGGTGACCAGTGAACGGCTCGCGCAGGACACGTACGAACTGATCGTCAGCCTCGGTTACCGCTGCAGCATGACGACCAAGCGCGTGCGGGGCAGGACGGAAGCTTCGTCCACGGCGTTCACGCTCACCTTCACGACGCAGGACGACGTCTTCCGCCTGACACGCAAGCAGCTGGTCCACAAGGAGCGGAACGCGCGGACACCTCGGATGGTCGGGACTCGGTACATCACCGACGTGCGGCCAGTGGCGAGTGTGCCGGTTCGGTGCGTTGAGGTGGACGCGGCGGATCACCTGTACTTGGCGAGCCGGTCGATGATCCCGACGCACAACTCGACACTGGGACTGGACTTCTGCCGGGCTGCGTCGGTGCAGCACGGGTTGGCCAGCGTCATCTTCTCGCTGGAGATGGGGCGCACCGAGATCGTCATGCGCATGCTCTCCGCCGAGGCCCGGATCCGGCTCGGCGACATGCGCGGTGGCCGGATGACCGACGACGACTGGACGCGGTTGGCGCGGCGGATGAGCGAGATCAGCGAGGCGCCGATCTTCATCGACGACTCGCCGAACCTCACCATGATGGAGATCCGCGCGAAGGCGCGACGGCTCAAGCAGCGCCACGACATCCAGCTCATCGTCGTGGACTACCTGCAGCTGATGACCTCCGGCAAGCGCGTCGAGTCCCGCCAGCAGGAGGTCTCGGAGTTCTCCCGAAACCTCAAGCTGCTGGCCAAGGAACTCGAAGTGCCGCTGGTCGCGATCTCCCAGCTGAACCGTGGTCCCGAGCAGCGGACGGACAAGAAGCCGCAGCTCTCCGACCTCCGTGAGTCCGGTTCCCTGGAGCAGGATGCGGACATGGTGATCCTGATCCACCGCCCGGACGCCTTCGAGCGCGACGACCCCCGCATGGGCGAGGCCGACCTGGTGCTGGCCAAGCACCGAGCCGGCCCGACGGCCACGATCACGGTCGCCCACCAGCTCCACTACAGCCGCTTCGTCGACATGGCCCAGGAGTAGTCCGGCGCGTGATCAGTCTTCCGGTCGCGCGTCGGCGTGGTCGGTGAGCCGGTCGGCCAGCGCTCGCACCAGGTCGCGGAGGGCGTCGGGTCGTTCGACGACGAACGGTCGATCGAGCGCCGCGAGCAGGGGCGGTATCCATTCGAGCCGTTGTGCTCGGATCCGGGCCCGCACCCAGGAAGATCCGGGATCGATCTCTTCCAGCTTGACGACGGACGGTGGGAAGACGGAGCAGATCTGCTCGGGCGTCGATCGGATCCGCACGGACACCTCGTGCTGGTGCGGCGCCTCGGCGATCGCGGTCAGCACGCGCTGGGCCGGGTCGAATCCGACTGGTACGTCGAACGTTCCAGCGCGCATCTCGACGGTCGTGATCCGGTCGACGCGGAACGTGCGCACCTGCCCGCTGGCGGAGTCGAAGCCGGTCAGGTACCACCGCCCGGAGTGGGCCACGACCCCGTACGGGTGGACGACGCGTTCGCTGGCGCCGCCGTGGCCGGCGATGTAGCCGAGATCGACCGGGCGACGATCCCGCGCCGCCTCCGCGACGGTGAGCAGGACCTCGGCTTCCGCCGTGAGCGCTGATCGTGCGGGCGCGGTGAAGTCGGCGATCTCCAGCAGCGCGTCGAGCCGGCGGCCGAGAGGTTCGGGCAGCACTCGGCGGACTTTCGCGATCGCGCTCTCGGCGGCCGCGACCGAAGTGCTGAGCAACCCGGCGCGCCGGCCCGCGACCAGACCGAGCAGGACGGCGAGCGCCTCCTCGTCGGTGAGCATCAGCGGCGGCATCCGGTAGCCAGGGGACAGGCGGTACCCGCCGTGCCGCCCGCGCACCGAGCGGACCGGGATGTCCAGGTCGAGGAGGTGGCCGACGTAGCGGCGGACGGTGCGCTCGTCCACGTCGAGTCGCTCGGCGAGCTCGGCGACGGTCCGGGTACCTCCGCGCTGGAGGATCTCCAGCAACGCCAGCACGCGGGCGATCGGCCGAGTCACGCACAAGATCCTCGCAATACCGGGCGGATCCTGTCCACTATTGCCCCTAACGTGCCCGGTGTCCCCCTCCAGCGCAGGAAGGAACCACCGTGCAGCTCGTCTCCGTCCGAGTCATCACCAACGACGTCGCCCGTCTCGTCGAGTTCTACGAGCAGGTGACCGGCCTCGATGCGCGGCGGCCCGCCGAGCAGTTCGCCGAGCTCGTAGGCCCGTCGTGCGCGTTGGCCATCGGCAGTGCCGAGACGATGGCGCTGTTCAGCGCCGGGGCGGCCGTGCCCGAGTCGAACCGGACCGCGATCCTCGAGTTCCTCGTCGAGGACGTCGACCGGGAGTGCGCACGGTTGACGAGCCTGGCCGTCGCCCCGGAGATCGTGCAGAAGCCGACCACGATGCCGTGGGGAAACCGCTCCCTGCTGTTCCGCGACCCCGACGGCAACCTGGTCAACTTCTTCACCCCGCTCACCGACGAGGCCCGCGCGAGGCTCGCCCGCTGACCGGCCCTATCAGCGGCGTTGTCAGTTGAACCGCAGTCGGCACGCCGTTCTTGGCATCCTCCACCGGGAGGGCGCCTTGCGTCGGTGTCCGGATGTGACAGTTGGTCGTCATTGAGGACGTCGGGGGCAGCGGTGAACATGGAGGCATGCCCATTCCGCACCGTGTTGTCCTCGCGGCCTTCCCGGACGTCGATCTGCTCGACGTGACCGGGCCTGCCGAGGTCTTCGCGCTGGCCAACCGGGAAACCGCGGGCCGTGCTGGCTACCAGGTCCGCATCGCCGGGCCGGTCGCCGGGGAGGTCCGGACGTCGGCCGGGGTGCGGTTGGTCGCCGACGTCGCTTTCGCCGACGTCGGCGATGACGTGGACACGCTCCTGGTGCCGGGCGCGGTCGACATGACCGATGACGGGCCCATCGCCCGGGTCGACGACGACGTCGTGGCGTGGGTGCGGGAGACCGCTCCGCACGCCCGGCGGGTCGCTTCGGTGTGCGTGGGTGCGCACGTGCTGGCCGCGGCCGGGTTGCTGGGTGGGAAGGCGGCGACCACGCACTGGTCGACCGCCGCTCAGCTCGCCGCCGAGTACCCGGACATCGCGGTCGACCCGGATCCGATCTTCGTCCGCAGCGACTGCGGTCGCTTGTGGACCGGGGCCGGGATCAGCGCCTGCCTGGACCTCGCCCTGGCCCTGGTGGCCGAGGACCTGGGCGAGCAGACCGCGCTGGGGGTGGCCCGGCAGCTGGTCATGTACCTCAAGCGGCAGGGCGGGCAGAGCCAGTTCTCCGTGCCGTTGAGCCGACCTGCGGCGCGTCGGGACATCGACGAGCTGCGGTTGTGGATCGCCGACCACCTCGACGAGGACCTGTCCGCGCGAGCCCTGGCCGCCCGGATGTGCTTGAGCGAGCGGCATTTCGCGCGCGTCTTCAAGCAGGAGACGGGCGCGAGCCCGGCCACCTACGTCGAAGCGGCGCGCGTGGAGCTGGCGCGTCGTCTGCTGGAGACCACCGATGCCCCGCTCGAGCAGGTCGCGGCGGCATCCGGGCTGGGTTCGGCGGAGACCTTGCACCGGGCGTTCCGGAGGCAGCTCGCCACCACCCCGGCGGCCTACCGGCGGCGCTTCCGCACTCCGGCCGCCTGATCCGACAGTCACCTGATTCCCCTGGCGCGTGGCGAGGGGACTGCTTCGCCATGCCGTTTTTCGATGAGAGGACGCTCCATGAGCACGCCATCCAAGACCCTGCGCGACGTGATCGGTCTGGACGGCCAGCCGCCTCGGCTGAGCGAGTCGGCCCTGGTCCTGATCGATGTCCAGAACACCTACCGCACCGGTGTGATGGCCTTGGACGGTGCGGAGGAGGCGGTGGCGGCCGCGGCTCGGCTGCTGGAACGCGCTCGGGCTGCGGGAACGCCGGTGGTGCACGTCGTCAACGACGGTGGCGAGGGCTCGCCTTACGACATCCGCGCGCACATCGGTGCCATCTGCGACGAGGTTGCGCCGATCGACGGCGAGCCCGTCGTGGTCAAGCAGTTCCCGAATTCCTTCCACGCCACCGAACTGGAGAAGACGCTGCACGACCTGGGCGTGATCAGCGGTGACCTGGTGCTGGCCGGGTTCATGACGCACATGTGCGTCACCTTCACCGCCCAGGGCGCGTTCAACCTCGGCTACCGGCCGACGGTCGTCGCCGACGCCACGGCCACCCGGTCCTTGTCGGCTCCGGACGGCACCGCGGTGCCGTCCGCTGCGCTCCAGCAGGCCGCGCTGACCACGATCACCGACCTGTTCGGCGTCGTCGTCCACACCGCGGACGCGCTCGGCGCTTGAGCGGGTCGTGAGTGGCGATGGTGGTTCTCACGACCATCGCCACTCACGAGAACTCGTGGCAGCATGGCGGGATGACTCCGTCGCGAAAGGGCGATGCCGCGTAGGCCGCCTGGCGCGTTGCGCGCCGATCAATCGGATTTTCCTCGACTACCCGGCCGGATTCGCGGTGCCGGACGTGGCCCGTGGGCCGAGCTGGACCGGGTGACGGCCCGCCGGATGTACTGGGAGGCTCGGGTCGGGTGGGCGCTCAAGCGGTATCGCCGCTTCCTGCGTCGGCCCGGGCGTTGGTTGTACTTGCCGCGGGCGGATCTCTACTCGCCTCATGACCCGGCGGATGCGCGGGATGAGTTGGAGCTGCTGCTGTCCGAGCTGCCGCCGCGGACTCGTGCTGAACTGCGGCGGATCCTGGTTCCGCTGGACGAGGAGTTCCGGCGGCGCACGCTTCGGGATCCGGCACTTGAGCGGCCTGCGGCTTGGTGGCGTCAGCGACTTCGCGACGGCTACTGACCCGTGAGCACTTTGTGGCGTTATAGCGCCAGAAAGTGCTCACGGGCTTTGTTCTGCTACGTTGGTGGTGTGAAGCGCGCTGGTCTGACTACGACGCCGGACGACGTCCCGGCGCGCTGATTGCTGTTCTCGCGAAGCTCCGGGGCGGGTGCCCCGGAGCTTCGTCGTGTGGTCACCCGCCTCATCACCGGTGAGGAGACCACCATGCACGACCACCGCAAACTCGGCCGCGAGCTGGGGCTGTTCGACACCGATCCGCTGATCGGCGCGGGCCTGCCGTACTGGCTGCCCGATGGCGCTGTCGTGCGGCACACCCTCGAGGAGTACATCCGCGAAGCCGAGCGGCGTGCGGGATATCGGCACGTCTACTCGCCTGTGCTGGGCAAACGCGAGCTGTACGAGATCTCCGGGCACTGGGCGCACTACCGCGACGACATGTTCCCGCCGATGGACCTGGGCGGCGAGCAGGTCGTGCTGCGGCCGAGCCTGTGCCCGCACCACGCGGTGATCTACCGGTCCCGCTCGCACAGCTACCGGGAGCTCCCGCTGCGGTTGGCGGAGTTGGGCGGCATGTACCGCTCGGAGCTGTCCGGCGTGCTCGGTGGTCTGACCCGCGTGCGGGCGATCCAGCTCAACGACGCGCACATCTTCTGCACCTTGGAGCAGGTCGCAGATGAGGCGTCCGCCGCGCTGGAGCTGATCCGGAACGCCTACGCCGCAATGGGAATCCGGCCTGCTCGGTACCGGCTTTCGCTGGCCGGTGAAGGTGGGAAGTACGTCGCCGCGCCGGAGAAGTGGCAGCGGGCGGCCGAGCTGCTGACCGAGGTCCTGGAGCGCAGCGGACTGGAGTACGAAGCCGTCGAAGGGGAGGCGGCGTTCTACGGTCCGAAGATCGACGTGCAGGTGGCCGACGGCGCTGGGCGCGAGTCGACCCTGTCCACCGTGCAGGTCGACTTCCACCAGCCCGAGCAGTTCGACCTGCACTACATCGGTGCGGACGGCGCCAAGCACCGGCCGGTCATGGTGCACCGAAGCATCATCGGCAGCGCGGAAAGGGCCGTCGCGCACCTCATCGAGCTGCACGGCGGGGCTTTCCCGGCCTGGCTGGCGCCGACCCAGCTCGTGGTGCTGCCGATCTCCGACGCCGAGCTGCCGCAGGCGGAACGCCTCGCGCAGCAGTGCCTGGAACTCGGCCTCCGCGCGGAGGTCTCGGCGCACGGCAGCCTCGGCGCCCGGATCCGCGACGCGCGCCTGGTGCCGTACCAGGCGATCATCGGGGCGAAAGAGGCCGCGGAAGATCAGGTTTCGCTCCGCCTGCGCGACGGTCAACGCCTGGATCCCCAGCCGGCGGCTGAGGCGTTGTCCCACATCACCGACCTGGTCGCCAACCGCAGCACCGCCCTCTGGAGTTGATGTCCATAGTGGATTGGGCGGGTGGTCGATCAGCCAGGGGTCGACCACCCGGTCGGCAGCAGCGTGTCCCTTTTTTCCGGACACGTGGCAACCGAAAGCTCCGCAGGACGTCTGGATGGGTATGAACACCCAACAGATGCGGAACGACTGGGGCGCGCAGCGGCCGGCGTACGGGCACCGGCCTGCGCCGCGGCGGCGCGGTCGTCGTGTGCTGGTCCTGGTGCTGCTCGCGCTGGTCCTGTTCCCGCTGGTGTTCGGGGGGTGGCTCTGGTTCCGCGTCGATTCGTCGATCAACCGGATCGGCGCCTTCCCCGACTACTCCGGTCGGCCGGCGGCGGGCTCGGGCGCGAACTGGCTGATCGTCGGCTCGGACAGCCGCGAAGGCCTGGACCCGGACACGGCGGAGAGCCTGCACGTCGGCGAGGCGGATGGGGGGCGCACGGACACGATCATGATCGCGCACGTGCCGGACAACGACACGCCGCCGACGCTGATCAGCATCCCGCGCGACTCCGATGTCCCGGTGCCGGGCCAGGGCCGGACCAAGATCAACGCGGCCTTCGCCATCGGTGGCCCGGAGCTGCTGGCGCAGACCGTGGAGCAGGCGACCGGCCTGCGCATCGACCACTACGCCGAGGTCGGCTTCGGCGGCTTCGCCGGGATGGTCGACGCGGTCGGCGGCGTGGAGATGTGCCTGGACCAGGAGATGCACGACACGAAGACCGGTCAGACGCTGCAGGCCGGCTGCCAGACCCTGGACGGGGAGAAGGCGCTGACGTTCGTGCGCATGCGCTACAGCGACGCGACGCCGCGCTCGGACCTCGACCGGGTCGCCAACCAGCGCAAGTTCATCGGCGCGCTGGTCGAGCAGGCCTCGAGCTTCAGCACCCTGATCAACCCGTTCCGGACCTACAGCTTGGCCGACGAGGGCGCGAGCTCGCTGACGATGCTCGAACCGGACGGCACCGGCGACCTGCTGTCGCTGGCCTGGGCGATGCGCGGCATCTCGTCGGACGGTGTGGTGACGACGACCGTCCCGGTCACCGACTCCTCAGCGAACCGCTGGGACAAGGAGAAGGCGAGCGAGCTGTTCGAAGCCGTCGGCTCGGACCAGCCGATCCGCCAGGACCTGATCACCGAGTGACCCCGGTCGTGAGCGCGCAACGGTGTTCGAGCACGGCTGCGCGCTCACGACCCCGGTCGTGGCCGGTAAACCCGGCTTACCGGCGCGGCGGCTTCATCTCCAGCGGCACCCCGATCAGGTTCAGCGCGTTGATCAGCGAAACCTGCGTGACGAGGTGTCCGAGCTCGGCCTCGTCCGGGAACGCCTCGCGCAGCGAGTCCCACTGCTCGTCGGTGATGCGCTCGCGACGGGTCGCGGCTTCGGCGTAGCCGAGCGCGGCCCGCTCCCGCTCGTCGAACAGCTCCGACTCCTGCCACACCGGCAGCTGGAGCAGGCGGTTCTGCTCCTCACCGACTCGCAGTGCTTCGCGGCTGTGCATGTCGACGCAGAACACGCAGCCGTTGATCTGCGACACCCGGATCTTGACCAGCTCGCGGACCGCTTCGTCCAGCGGCCCTTGCCGGATCGCCGCGTCGGCCTGCTTGAAGCCGGCGTACGGTTCGGGGGCGGTCTTGCTGAGATCCAGTCGCATGGTTCTTCCTTCCATCAGGTGTTCGCCATGGAGACGAGTCTGGGCGCGAAAACGTGACTGCGCCGGGTTTCCGGCGTTCGCTGACACGGCGCGTGATTCGAAAACCGAAGCGCGACTCGGAATCCGACCCTTTCGGGCTAGTCGTTATTACGGCAAGTGGTCCAGTAACGTCCTTCGTGTTTCCCTGCCGCGGGGGTTCGACCGCGGCCGATTCTCCTGGTGCATCAACTGGAAGGTGGAGTAACCGTGTTGGTGAAGCTGGCCCGCCGCGTTCTGCTCGGTTCCGCGCTGATCGTCGGAACCGCGGTCGTTTCCGCGACGACGGCCCCGGCGCAGACCGCCCTGCCCAGCGTCCTCCACCTCTCGCTGAACACCGAGGGCTCTTCGGTCCAGCGCGCGGCGGTCCTGGAATGCCACCCCGCGGGCGGTTCCCACAAGTTCGCCGAAAAGGCTTGCGGCGACCTGGAAGTGGTCCAGGGCGACTTCCGCCGGATGAACGCGAACCTGGCCCGCGCGTGCACCTTGGAGTACTTGCCGGTGACGGCGAAGCTCGAGGGCAAGTGGCGCGGAAACGTGGTGAGCTACACCAAGAGCTACCCCAACGCCTGCGTCCTGCAGAACGAAACCGGTGTCGTCTTCGACCTCTGATCCGCAGAAGCCCCGCGAATTTCCAACCGCAGGGCCGGAAAGCGGCGGTCGCCGGCCACTCCGACGACCGCCGCTGCGAGCACCTGCTCTAACCTGATCCGCAGGTGCAGCAACAAGATCCTGAGCGGGAGGGTGCCGGGTGCAGGAGATCGAGTGGGCCGACTTCGAGAAGGTCGAGCTGCGGAAGATGTAGAAGGCGATGTCGCTG
>NZ_JBEOVY010000226.1:0-12727 GCF_040295745.1 Saccharopolyspora sp. NPDC002686 | reverse complement strand
GTCGGTGACGGGTTCCCCGGCGATCCCGCGTTGTCGCGAGCACTCGGCTCCGCGGGGATGACCCTGCTCGCACTGCCGTTCATCGTTGGCGTTGTGCTGATCGTGGGGCTGCCGCTGGGCCTCCTCGTCGAGAAGCTCTGCCGAAAGTTGAACCTGGGGCGCCTGGGGACTGCTCTCACGTTCGGCGTGCTCGGACTTCTCGTCGGACTCGGCCCGCTGAGCCTGCTGCACCCGCTGGACCCGGAGAGTCTGCTGAACCCGCTAGGACCGCTGCCAGCGGTCATCTCAGCACCGCTCGGCCGCCTCACCGCTGACCACCTCGTCCGCCATCGGGTGCTGTTCAACTGCGCGACCCTGATCTGCACAGCCCTGGCGCTCCTGTCCATCGCGATGTGGCAATCGTGAGCGGTGGAACGTGACGCGCAGGCCACATGCCTCAGCCAGGTGCACAGATCATGAAGGGCTCCGCGGTGAACATCGGCAGAGCTGCGCGGCGCCGGGGTGCGGGTTCCCCCGATCGCACTGTGTTCCTGCTCCTCGCGCTTTACGGGTGCTGGGGCTCGGCGATTCCGGCGATGAAGCTGATGGTCGACACGGTGCCGCCGCTGGGTGGAGCGGCGTTGATCTTCTTGCTCGCCGGAGTCGTGCTCGCTGGTGGCGCGCGTGGGCGTCCCCGGCCAACGCGCGTGCAACTGCGACGTTTGGCGGTTGCCGGGGTGCTGTTGCTGGTGGGCGGGCAAGGTCTCGCCACGGTGGCGCTGACCGAGGTGACCGCCAGTCTCGGGGCGATCCTCGCCGCGGCGATCCCGTTGTGGGTGGTGCTCCTGAGCGGGCTGATCGGAACCCGTATGCCGGTCGCGTCGAAAGTGCGCCTCGTGGCGGGGTTCGGTGGCATCGTGATCGTGGTGCTGACGGCGCCGGGCAGTGCGATCGGTGGGGCGCCGTGGGCGGTTGTGGCGTTCTGCGTTGCGCCGATCCTGTGGGCCGCGGGGAGCCTGCTGATGGCGAACGTCGCCGGGACGGTTGATCGGGTGGTCGCCAGCGCGGTTCAGCTGCTTGCCGGTGGGACCGTGTTGCTGCTGGTTGCGCTCTCGTTCGGCGAGCTCGCCCCGGTTCGGTGGTCGGACGTCAGCTGGACGTCGGCGGGTGCGGCGGTGTTTCTGGTCGTCTTCGATTCGCTCGTGGCTTCATGCTCTACACGCGCCTGCTGGAGAGCGCGCCGGCACCGCTGGTCAGCACCTACGCCTACGTCACGCCGCTCGTAGGCGCGGCGATCGGCGCGACCGCGTTCGGCGAGTCGCTCTGGGCCGGTGCTTTTGCCGGAGGCGCCTTAGTGCTCGGTGCGGTCGCGCTCGAGCTGCGCGGGCGATGAGTCCCGCTGCGGGATGCCGCTGCCGTGGGCGAAGGAGCTGTGCTCCACGC
Organism: Saccharopolyspora sp. NPDC002686; assembly: GCF_040295745.1. Classification (NCBI taxonomy): domain Bacteria; kingdom Bacillati; phylum Actinomycetota; class Actinomycetes; order Pseudonocardiales; family Pseudonocardiaceae; genus Saccharopolyspora; species Saccharopolyspora sp. NPDC002686. The sequence continues at coordinate 11,305 of NZ_JBEOVY010000226.1, read as the reverse complement.
CGCGCAGGGGTTCGGGCTGGTGCTGGAGCTCCGCGATGGATCGTTCGAGGTCTTCGAGCAGGAGGTCCGCGAGGTCGTGGGTGAAGCCGTTGCGGACCACGATCCGCAGCACCGCCAGGTCGGTGCGGTTCGCCGGGAACGCGTAGGCCGGGACCAGCCAGCCGCGTTCCCGCAGGTGCGCCGACACGTCGAAGACCGAGTAGCCGGTGACCTCCTCGCGCAGCGCGAAGGCGAACGCCGGTAGCTGGTCGCCCCGGGTGAGCAGGCGGAACGGTCCGAGCCCTGCGATCCGGTCGGCCAGCGAGGTCGCCACGTCGCGGCAGGTCTGCTGGACCCTGCGGAAGCCGTCGAAGCCCAAGCGCAGGAAAGCGTAGTACTGCGCGACCACCTGCCCGCCCGGGCGGGAGAAGTTCAGCGCGAACGTCGGCATGCTGCCGCCGAGGTAGTTGACGTCGAAGACGAGGTCCTGCGGCAGCGCAGCCGAATCCCGCCACACCACCCAGCCCACGCCGGGGTAGACCAGGCCGTACTTGTGCCCGGAGGTGTTGATCGAGGCGACCCGGGACAGCCGGAAGTCCCAGGCCAGGTCGGGATCGCAGAACGGGGCGACCATCGCTCCGGAGGCTCCGTCGACGTGCACCGGCACGTTCCAGCCATGCTCGGCGGACAACCGGTCCAGCGCGGCGCAGATCTCGGCCACCGGCTCGTAGCTGCCGTCGAAGGTGGAGCCCAGCACCGCCACCACCCCGATGGTGTTCTCGTCGCAGCGGGCGACGGCTTCGGCTGCGTCGAGGTGGAAGCGCTCGCCCTCCATCGGCACCAGCCGCGCCTCGACGTCCCAGTAGTTCGCGAACTTCTCCCAGCAGACCTGGACGTTCGCGCCCATCACGATGTTCGGCCGATCCGCCGGCCTGCCGGCCGCTCGCCGGGCGTGTTGCCAACGGCGTTTGAGCGCCAACCCCGCCAGCATGCACGCCTCGCTGGACCCGGTGGTGGAGCAGCCGATGGTGGATTCGGGATCGGGGGCGTGCCACAGCTCCGCGAGCATCCGCACGCAGCGCTGCTCCAGCTCGGCCGTGCGCGGGTACTCGTCCTTGTCGATCATGTTCTTGTCGAAGCACTCCGCCATCAACCGGTCGGCCTGCGGCTCCATCCAGCTGGTGACGAACGTGGCGAGGTTGAGCCGCGCGTTGCCGTCCAGCATCAGCTCGTCGTGCACGACCTGGTAGGCCACGTCGGGATCGAGTTCCCCCGCGGGCAACCGGTTGCGCGGCACCTGCGCCGGTTCTGCGACGAACACCGGGTTGATCGACAGGTGCTCGCGGCGGGAATCCCGGCTTCGCCCGGTGTTGTGGCGATGCCCCCGGTTCCGTGCGGTCATGGGTTTCAACGCTAGGTCAGCCGACCACCGACCGCAGGGGGACGTGGTTCGCCCCGCGGTGACCCGCGCACGCGTTCAGCCCTTCACCAGCAGTGTCGCGGCCGAGGTGGCGACAGCGACCGCGATGCTGACCGCCGCGACGACCGGCCCGGTCCGGTGCCAGGGGCGACCCGCGTCGAGCGAGAACCGGCCTGGGCCGCTGATCGCCAGTGCGGCGGCGATGACCGCGAGCACGATCGCGTAGCCGGACGACTCCAGACCCTTGGCGGCCACAGCGGCGACGGCGTTGATCATCACACCGAGCGACATGGCTGCGCCGAGGGGCGTGAAAAGGCCTAGGAACAGCAGGATTCCGCCGACGAACTCGGCGCCGCCGCCGAGCAGGGCGAAGAACCACGCGGGTTCGTACCCCATCGCGGCGAACCCGGAGGCCGTTCCGCTCAACCCCTTGCCGCCCCAGACGCCGAACAGCTTCTGCGCGCCGTGCACGGTCAGCAGCCCGAACGGGACGACCCTGAGCAGGAGCAGTGCGGCGTCGGTGGTGAATGCGATCCGCCCGGCGGGCTTGACCTCATGACTGATCTGGGCTGTTTCGCTCATCTCTCGTTCCATCGTGCATCGGCGCCTGGAAGGTCCGGGCGCTGTTGTGTCGCTGGCGTGGCTGAGGCCGCAGGATGGGGAATCCCTTGTGGTGAGGGGATTTCCATGAGAACCGCACGCCGGGGAGGTGGGCGTTGCGGCTTTCGGCCGCGGGCAGGTGCGGGTCATCCGCACCGCGTCACCGCTGGCCGGCTAGTCGTGCTCGAAGGTCGTGGCTTGCGCTACCTGCGCGAAGAGCGCGCCGGGCCCGTGCCGTCGACATCCGGGCGCATCTCGTCCTCCTCCAGGTTTCCGCTGTGGGTGACGTGGTCCAGCAGCTGGCCTCGTTCGTGAGGCGAGGCAAACCTAAGTTCCGTCCGGGAGCCCGTCAAGCCCCTGATTCCGAAGCGAAGTTCTCCAAGGGGAAGAACTTGCTCTTGACGAGCGGATTCGTCCGAACGAAGCGATCTCGGTGACGCTGCCCACTGGGTGAACAAAGGCAGGTTTGCCCATTTCGACGAACCGCCTCCGGTGAGAGGTGGACATCGGCGGCCTGGTCGTGCTCAACGAGGTCGAGGCAGTTCGCGCCGGAGCTGGACATCCCGGGGCAGGTGTGCGACCACCTGGTCGCGGCGACCGAGGCTGTCGGGTACGAGCCGTCTCGGGCTGGAGTGGCGGCGGCGTTGGGCCCGGCGTCGACTGTGGATCTTTTGCGGGAACGCCTTTTGCGCGCAACTCTAGCGGTCAAAGGGGGCTGGCGGTGTTGCGTCCTTCGTCGCGGTCCGGAACGTGCACGGCGTGCTCTCGGCGGATTCAGGGGATGATGGTGGGACCAGGCCGCCGTCGACGCTCAGCGCGCTTCCGGTGGTGGCCGAGGCTTGGTCGGAGGCGACGTAGGTGATCAGGTTCGCCACTTCGTGGGGTCGGATCAGCCGGTGCAGCAGGGAAGTGGCTGCGCGGCCCTCGGCGACGTACCGCCGCTCCTGCTCGGTTCGGTCGAGACCGGGGTACAGGTCGTCCCACATCGCTACCACGCCGTTGCTCATCGTGGGGCCGGGCAGCACGCTGTTGACCGTGACCCCGGTGCCTGCGACCTCCTGGGCCATTCCGCGCGAGAGCGCCAGCTGGGCTGATTTCGTCATGCCGTAGTGGACCATGTCCGTCGGCGTCTGCACCCCCGCTTCGCTGCTGAGGAAGATCACCCGACCCCAGCCCCGATCAGCCATCCGCGGCGCGTAATGGCGTGCCAGGCGGACTCCGGAGAGCACGTTGATCTGGTAGAAGCGCAGCCACTCGTCGTCGGGGATCTCGAACACCGGTTGGACGGTGAAGACCCCGACGTTGTTGACGAGGATGTCGACGTCGGGTAGCTGCTCGATGAGCTTGGCGACTCCTTCGGCCGTCCCGATGCTCGCGGTGATTCCGCGCACGCCGAGCCGTTTGGCGATGTCGTCGACCTTGTCGGCGTTCTGGCCGTTGATCACGACGTCCGGAAACCGGCCCCGTGTGCGGGGGACCGGAGTCGGCGGTTCTCGTCGCCACAACCGCCGCAGGACCTGGCCGGCCAGGCCACGCCAATCATTGATCATTTTCGCAAGGTGCTTTCGGAAGGACTCCGTCGTGACACTCCGGGAGATCATTCCTTACCGCCTCGGCTTCGGTGCCGCGCCCTTGGGCAACATGTTCCGCGCGGTCCCGGACGACGAGGCACGTGCGACCGTGCAAGAAGCCTGGGACAAAGGCGACCGCTACTTCGACACGGCTCCCCTCTACGGGGCCGGCCTGGCCGAGATGCGGCTGGGTGAGTTGCTCTCCAAGAAGCCTCGGGACTCATTCGTCCTGTCCTCGAAGGTGGGGCGCGTCATCCTCGACGAGGAGGAGGTCGGCGCGCGTGATCTCGGTGAGAAGGGCGCATTGTTCGAGCACGGGCGCAAGAACAAGATCGTGCACGAGTGGACGGCCGATGCCACCGAGCGTTCGATCGAGGACAGTCTGCAGCGGCTGGGGGTCGATCGGATCGACGTCCTCTGGGTGCACGACATCGCTCAGGACTTCAACGGCGATCTCTGGCTGCAGAAGATGGAAGAAGCCCGTACCGGCGCCTTCCGGGTCCTGTCCAGGCTGCGGGACGAAGGCGTCATCAAAGCGTGGTTTGGGCGTCAACCACACCGAACCCATTGAGATCACGCTTGCTCTGGACGAACCGAAGCCCGATGGGTTCGTGATGGCCGGCCGCTACACGCTGCTGGACCACGAACGCCCGCTGCAGCGACTGCTGCCCATGGCCGCTGAGCAGGGGGTCGACATGGTGATCGGCGGCCCCTACAACTCGGGCGTGCTCGCGGGGGGCACCCACTTCGAGTACCAGGAGGCGTCGCCGGCGATCTACGAGCGCGTCGATCGCCTCAAAGCGGTCGCCGACCGGCATGGTGTGAGCATCAAGGCTGCCGCGTTGCAGTTCTCCCTGGCCCATCCGGTGACTGTCGCCGTCATCGCGGGTGCCAGCCGACCTGGCCACGTCGACGAGGACATCGCCGCGCTGGACGAGAAGATCCCCGCCGACTTCTGGGCCGAACTGCGCCAGTCCGGCCTGGTCAGCTCGCAGGCTCCGCTCCCAGGCGGCGCCTGATCCCCAGGAGCCGGGTCCCACGCACCGCAGCACGACGCATAGTGGAGGAAGACCATGGCATCGACCTCGGTGAGCCGGGTGGTTTCAGCCTCTCCGGAACGCACGTGGCAGCTGATCGGCGGCTTCGGGTCCCTGCCCGACTGGCTGCCTTACATCCCCGAGAGCACCCTCGTGGAAGGAGGGCGTGCCCGGCAGCTGAAGAACCCTGACGGGGACGTCATCGTCGAACGCCTGGTGGACTTCAACGAGACCGAACGCCACTACAGCTACGCCATCGAGAAGGCACCCTTCCCCGTGGTCGGTTACGTCTCCACCATCAGGGTTCACTCCGTGGCCGGTCAGAAGGACAAGGCCGAGGTCCAGTGGTCGGGGCGCTTCACCCCCGACGGCGCCACCGACGAGGAGGTGGTCGCCCTGTTCACCGACATCTACCGCAACGGTCTCGACGCCCTCCACGACGCGCTGGGCTGAAGCCGATCGAGCTTGTCTTTGGCGATGATCGTCGTGTGGTCGGCCAGCGCCTGGCCGGCGGAATCGGCGCGGCTGCGATCTCGTCTATTGTGGATAGTGCCGACCGGTTGTCCATCCACATTGGAATGCGCTGAGCGCAGCAGCAGTGCCGCGCCGATGCCCAGTCCGAACGGGACCGGCATCGAGGAGATCGAGGTGGACGCGATCGTGCGCTCGTCGGCGCAGGACGCCGAGGTCGAGCTCCCAGCCGGTGACGAACCGCTAATACGGGTGCCGGCCGGGCTTGTTCATCCACGCCTGGTACGCGCGGTCCCCGATCTCGGGGAAGATCTGTTGAATCGATATTCTCCGCTGGTCGAGCGGTTTCTTGAAGTCGTCGTACTGGAAGGCGTCGTCGAAACCGATCTCCTTGGTGTCCTGGAGGTCCTTGGCGTAGTAGACCGCGTCGATCCGGGACCAGTAGATCGCGCTCATGCACATCGGGCACGGTGCGCCGCTGATGTAGATGGAGCATCCCATGAGCATGCGGGCCCGCTCGGGCACCACGTCATCGGAACCTTCGGGGCGTGGCACGAATTCCAGCGTCGATTCGTTCTGGTGGTTCTCCGGAATGCTCGGCGCCTCGGAATTGAGCACTTGCGAGGCCATTCGAATGGTTTCCACCTCCGCGTGCGCGGTCGGATCACCGGTGAGCAGAACGCGATTCTGCCCCCGTGCGATGATGTCCCCGTTGCGGGTGATCACCGCGCCGAACGGGCCGCCCCACCCGTTCTCAACGGATTCGGTCGCCAACCGAACGGCTTCGGCGATGAGTTCTTCGTGCTCCATCCCCAGAACCTCCGATCGCATTGCGCCGAGCGCTTTTCAGTCGAGTTGTCCGGCCAGTCGGAGCTAATTATGGTTACCCGATATGGAGCGGGGGCCAAACCAGGAGTTCGGCAGTCGCGGCGCGACCGTCCTGATCTCGTTGACGGTCCGCGAAGGCCGGGAGGACGACTACCGGCGATGGCAGCAAAAGGTGGACCAGGCGGCCGGTGGCTTCAGCGGGTTCGAGGCGGCGGAGCAGTACCCGCCGACGTCGGACGAGCAGAACTCCTGGTCGGTCGTCTTCCGCTTCTCGACGATCGACCAGTTGACCGCCTGGTTGAACTCGGCGGAACGGCAGGAACTGCTCGCCGAAGGTGATGACCTGTTCGAAGGGGCTGCCACGCAGGAGATCCTCGCCGGAGAGCCGCCGACCCGGGACGTCGTGACCGCGGTCGTCTCGCACGACGTCAGGCCGGGGCGTGAACGCGATTTCAGGCACTGGCAGAACAAGGTCCGCAAGGTGCAGGAGAAATCTCCGGGATTCATGGGGCTCGAGCTGTTCGAGCCAGTGCCAGGAGTGCAGGAGAAATGGGTCGCGGTGTTCCGGTACGACAGCCGCGCACATCTGGACGAGTGGTTGGAGTCCGAGACGCGGGCGAAGCTCCTGGAGGAAGGGGAGGACTACTTCGCCGGCTACGACGTGCGGAAGATCAGATCGGCATTCGGCAGCTGGTTCCGGTTCGACGGTGAAGGGGAGGAAGGGATCCCGTCCAACTGGAAGCAGGCCATGACCGTGTTGCTGGCCCTCTATCCCACCGTCATGGTCCTGAGCCTGACGGTCGGTCGCGAACTGGGCGCGGCAGGGCTACCGGGATACCTGTCCCTGTTCATCGGCAACGTGTTGAGCGTCAGCATCCTGACCTGGCTGCTGATGCCGCTGGTGAACAAGATCTTCGCGTTCTGGCTGGTGCCGGGACCGGCCCGCGTGGCGGTGACGAACCTGGCGGGCGCGGCGGCCATCGTGGCCTGCTACCTGTTGCTGCTGGCCATCTTCGCCTGGGTCGCTGCTTGACCGGGTGGCCCGGACGGATCGAGCACGTCGATCGGCCTGGTAGCGCACGGGTTCTCGCATCGTCCACTATGGACTAGCCCTGAGGGCGTCGTCAGCGGTGCGCCGCGACGAGGCGCCAGCGCAGGTCGCCGCCGAGGTCGATGTCCTGGGACCAGTGCACGCCGGCGTCGCGGCGCAGCAGGGTTCCGCTCCACCAGCGGGCGCTGGTCGACGCCACGACGCGGTCGTGCTCGTTGAGCAGCACGGCGTCCGGTGACCGCGATCGCAGGGACTCGATCAGCAACCGCTCGACGCCCTCGACCGCGACGTCGGCCCCCAGCACGTCGACGAACTCGTCGTCGTGGAACACCGGAACGGCCAGGGTGATGGTGTGCTCGTTGGTCCCGGCGAAGTCCACGAAGGGGCCGGTGACCGCCGGTCGTCCCGTCCGCCGGGGCAGCGCGAACCAGTCCTGGCCGACGTAGTCGTAGAAGTGGTTGTGCGCCGGGTCGAGCTGGTGGCGGACGAAGCGGGCCGGCTCGTCGTCCTCGCTGCGCCACCACTCCAGCCAGCGCGATGCGTCGTCGAGGTGGCCGTCGTCGAGCGCGAGACCCACCCCCTGGACGAAGCCGCGGTGCTGGTCGAGCACCTTCACCAGGGTCGGCTGCACCTGCGCGACGTCGGCTCGGCGCAGCGGCCGTCGAGCCGGCGCCAGCACGCGGACGACCTCGGCCTGCGCCGAACCGAGATCATCGAGCACCCGGTCGACCCGTGCTCTGATGCGTTCCGCGCACCTGCGCAGCGACGCGAGCTCTCGGTCGTTCAAGATCCTTCACCTTCTGGTTGCGCGATGCGGCCATCATGGTTCACCGCGCACCACCAGGTCCAGGTGCAGATCGATCAGGTGCTGCACCCGGCTCTCCACGTCCTGCATCGCCACAGCGCGCGCGGTGTCCGCGTCAGCGCTGTCGATCGCCTCGATGAGCGCGGTGTTCGCGGACTCGGTCACCGGGTGGTGCTCGGCCTCGCCGCCGACCGTCCAGAACAACGACGCCAGCTCGTCGTGCAGGTGGACGATGGCCTGCGTGAGCCGGACCGAGTGGGCGACGACGCCGATCTCGATGTGGAAGCGGCTGTCCGCTCGGCGCCGCTCGTCCGCGGTCTCGGCGGAGCGGAAGTGCTCGGCCAGCCGCCGCAGCCGCTCCACGTCGTCGTGGGCCGCCCGCTGCGCGGCCAGGTGAGCGGCCCCGCCGACCACGGCGGCGCAGGCGTCGCCGAGATCGCGCAGCGAGTCGGCGCTGCGCTCGCGCAGCTGGTTCAACGCCGTTTCGGGCGGCGGTTTCGACGCGTTCCGCACGAAGCTGCCGCCGCCGCGCCCGCGGCGGGTTTCGATGGCCCCGCGCTGCCGCAGGGTTTCCAAGGCCTGGCGCAGGGTTCCGGTGGAAACGCCCAGCTCGGCCGCGAGTTCGGATTCCGGCGGCAGCCGGTCGCCGTGGCTGAGCAGTCCGACGGCGATCGCGGTCTCCAGCTGCCCGGCCACGCTGTGCGGGAGCCCTTCGGTCCCGTCCAACCGGAGGTACGCGGCAAAACTCGACACCGTTGTCTTTCCTCTGCTCACCAACTGGTCCGGGCGGGATCCGGCGTGCGGACGTGATCGATTCGGCCGTCGTGGCACGACCTCGGGCGAGCATACCGGCGCGACCGGGGGCCGCACGGACCCTTGTCATTTAAAATTGAATGTTTTAAGTTTTCGGCGCTGGTGCGCTCCTCCTGACGAGGCTTCGGGGAGAGGCCTGCGCTGCCGAGGCGGGAGGCGTATCCGAGGACTGATCGAGATCCGTTGCACGAGATCGGAGCATCCGCATGACCGAGCCCGCGCTGTCCGCCCCCACCAGCTACGACCACGTCTGGAAGAACTGGGCGGGGAACCACACCGTCACCCCGGCGATGTACGCCCGGCCCCGCGACGAATCGGAAGTCGTCGACGCCGTCCGCTACGCGATCCGGCAGGGGATGAACGTGCGGGTCGCGGGAACGGGGCACTCGTTCACGCCGATCGTGCCCACCGGCGGGCTCATGCTCGACCTGGCGCAGCTGAGCGGGGTGACCGCGACCGATCCGCAGCGGCTGCGGGCCACCGCGCTGGCGGGCACCACGGTCGGCCGGCTCGGCGAACCGCTGTGGAACGCCGGGCTGTCGCTGTCCAACCAGGGCGACATCGACAAGCAGGTCATCGCCGGCGCGCTCTCGACGGCCACGCACGGCTCGGGCATCGAGCTGCCGAACATGTCCGCGGCGATGCGCCGGGTGCGGCTGGTCGACGGGCACGGCGAGGTCGTCGAGATCGGTGAGGACCAGGTGCGGGAGCTGCGCGCGGCGCAGGTCGCGATCGGCTCGCTCGGCGTGATGCTCGAGGTCGAACTGGCCGTTTCCCCCGCCTACTACATCAAGGAGGAGATCAGCTACCGGCCGTGGCAGGAGATCGAGGACTCCTGGGACCGGCTGATCGCCGACCACCGGCACTTCTCGTTCTTCTGGTGCCCGGCGGACCACTCCGTGGACCTCTACCAGCTCCCGGCGCCGCCCGACCAGCCGATGAGCAACCACTGCTACGTCAAGATCTACGACGAGGTCGAGGTCACCGAGCCGGACGGGCTCGTCTCCGACGACGTCGGCAACCGGACCGACCGCGCCTACCGGGTTTACCCCGGCGGGTACGAGGAGCCCTTCCACGAGATGGAGTACATGGTCGCGGCCGAGCACGGGCTCGAGGCCCTCAACGAGATCCGGCGGTTGATGCTCGACGAGTTCCCCGACCAGCTCTACCCGATCGAAGTGCGCTGGACCGCGGCCGATGACGCCTACCTGTCGCCGAACTACCAGCGCGACACCATGGTGATCTCGGTGTCCGGTGCGCCCGGTACCGACTACTGGCCGTTCCTGCGCACCGTGGACCAGCGGCTGCAGCGGTACCAGGCCCGACCGCACTGGGGGAAGATCCACTTCATGACGCGGGACCGGCTCGGCGAGCTGTTCCCCGAGTTCGGCACCTTCCTCGCCGTGCGCCGGGAGTTCGACCCCGACGGCACGTTCCTCAACGACCACCTGCGCCCGCTGCTGGGCTGAACCGCCCGCCACCGAGAGGAGGAGGGCGCGTGGAGTCCTTCGGGAACCTGATCATCTACCTCATGATGGTGTTCGTCGTGATCGGCGCCGTGGCGGCGATCCGCGACGACGAGAGCGGGCTCGGCCGGGAGTTCAAGGAAGGCCTGCACTCGATCGGCGCCATCTTCGTCCCCGTCGCCGGGATCATGGCCGCCATCCCGTACCTGTCGGCGCTGGTCGAGTCGGTCGCCGGCCCGCTGTTCGGCGCGATCGGTGCGGACCCGGCGATCGCCGCGACCAGCTTGATCGCGGTGGACATGGGCGGCTACCAGCTGGCGCAGGAAACCGCGGGCAGCACCGGTGGCTGGATCATGGCCACCGTGGTCGGCTACATGGCCGGGGCCACCATCATCTTCACCATCCCGGTCGGCCTGGCCATGCTGGACCGCCGCGACCACCGCTACATGGCGCTGGGCGTGATGTCCGGCGTGCTCGCGATCCCCGTCGGCGTGCTGGTCACCACGGGCATCCTGCTGGCCACTGCGACGACGGTGCGCGGCGAGGTGTCCGCCGACAGCGCATCGACCGCGCCGCTGTCCGGTTTGGACGTCGGATCGATGCTGCTCAACCTGCTCCCGCTGGTGGTGTTCGTCGTGCTGCTCGCGGCGGCTCTGTGGTTCGTGCCTGCGATCATGATCCGCCTGTTCATCTGGTTCGGGCGGATCCTGGACGCCGCGCTGAAGCTCGTGCTGGCGGTGAGCATCGTCGAGCACTTCACGGGCGTGTTCTCCACCGTGCTCGGCGGTTTCGGCTTCGACCCGATCATCGCCGACGCCGAGGACCAGTACCGGGCGCTGGAGGTCGCCGGAAACATCGGCATCATGCTCGCCGGGGCGTTCCCCATGGTCTACGTGCTGCGCAAGGGCCTCGCCCGCCCGTTGGGCGCGCTCGGCCGCCGCGTGGGGATGAGTTCCGAAGGCACGGCCGGTCTGCTGGCCGCCGCGGCCAACGTGCTGGCCCTGTTCCGGCTCATCCGCCACATGCCCCCGAAGGACAAGGTGCTGTGCATCGCGTTCGCCGTCTGCTCCGCCTTCCTGGTGGGGGATCACCTGGCGTTCACGGCGAACTTCCAGCCGAACCTCATCGGCCCGCTGCTGCTGGGCAAGCTCGCCGGTGGCGTGCTCGCCATCGCACTGGCCGCGCTCATCGCACTGCCGGCAGTGCGGACCCTCGCCGCGGAGGTGTCCACGACCAGCGTCAGGTCGAGCCAGCGCGTCGTGCC
>NZ_JBEOVY010000225.1:0-12734 GCF_040295745.1 Saccharopolyspora sp. NPDC002686 | reverse complement strand
GTCGCCGCAGCGGCGGCGAAACCGCGGGTGTGCGGCGGGAACTCGCAGCCGATGATCGCGATGGACGGGTGGATGCTGGGCACGACGTGCGAGACGTTGCCCATGTCCGTGGACCCACCGCGCAGGCCGTGGGTCTCGCTCAGCTCCCGGCCCAATGCCTCGATGTGCGCGGCGAACCGGTCGGACATCGCCGGGTCCTGCACCAGGTCGGCGTAGAGCGGTTCGGTGGTCTCGACGGACATCGTGGCGCCGCTGGCCCGCGCCCCGGCGTCGAAGCAGGCCATGACGCGTTCCTGCAGCGCCGACATCGACTCGACGTCGAAGGCCCGCACCTCGCAGTCCACGACGGACTTCTCGGGGATGATGTTGGTGACCGCGCCGCCCTCCCGGACGAACAGGCCGATCCGGCAGTCACCCGTGATCTGCTGGCGCAGCAACCCGATCGCCACCTGGGCGACGACTGCGGCATCAGCGGCGTTGATGCCCTGGTGCGGCGCGGCGGCGGCGTGCGAGGCCCGTCCCTCGTAGGTCACGGCGAACCGGCTCACCGCCTGGCTGGCGAAGGTCGCCGGGTGCACGTCGGCCTGCCCGGGGTGCACCATCATCGCCACGGTCACGTCGTCGAAGATGCCCCGCTCCAGCAGCAGGACCTTCCCGCCCCCGTGCTCCTCGGCCGGGGTGCCGATGACCTTGACCCGGATCCCGAGCTCGTCGGCGACGGCGGCCAGCCCGATCGCGGCGCCGACCGCGGCCGCGGCGATGATGTTGTGCCCGCAGGCGTGGCCGATCTCCGGCAGCGCGTCGTACTCGGCGCAGATGCCGACGGTGAACTCCCCGCTGCCGCGCACCGCGGTGAACGCCGTCGGCACGTCGTCCGGGCCCGGCTCCACCGCGAAACCCGCCGCACCGAGCAGCTCGGTGACCTTCTCCACCGAGCGGTACTCGGCGAAGGCGAGCTCCGGCTCCGCGTGCAGGCTGCGGCTGAGCTGGAGGAGCCGCTCCTGCCAGCGCTGCTGCTCGTCGCGCACCGACTCCTGCAGTGCCGTGGTGTCCTGACCGCTCACGTCCGCGCCTCCCTGGTCCGTCCTGGACAGGAAGGGTCAGCGATGAGACGCTTCGGTCCGCTCAAATGCAGGATCGCCGCAGGAACTCATCTCAGATGCACGATCACGCCAGCCTCGACGAAGTCGATCTCGCACTGGTCAACGCCTTGCAGATCCATCCCCGCGCGCCCTGGTCACTGATCGGCGGCGTGCTCGGCATCGACCCGGTCACCGCCGCCCGCAGGTGGGCGCGGCTGGAGCGCGCCGGGCTGGCCTGGATCTCCGCCTATCCCCCGACCACCCCCACCCAGGCCACCGCCTTCGTGGAACTGGTCTGCGAACCGGGACGCGGGGTGGACGTGGCGCGCGAGCTGGCCGACGACCCGCAGGCCATCACCGTCGACGTGACCGCGGGCGGACGCGACGTGCTGGTCACCGTCAGCACCCCGGATCCGCAGGTCCTGTCCCGCTACCTGCTGGAGCGGATGAGCCGGGTCGAGCACCTCCAGCAGGTGCGCAGCCACCCCGCCGTCCGGATCTACACCGAGGCCAGCCGCTGGCGGCTGCGCGCCCTCGACCACGAGCAGGCCGCGCGGATGGCCTGGGAACCCGGCCCCACCACCGGCCTGGTCAAGCTGACCGAGCAGGACTGGGCGATCGCGGTGGCGCTGGCCGCCGACGGCCGGACCCCGGTCGCGGCGCTCGCCGAGGCAGCGGGCACCAGCACGAGCACGGTCCGGCGGCGGATGGCCCGGATGCTGGCCAGCCGGCAGCTCCGCCTGCGCTGCGAGCTCGCCCGCACGCAGTCCGGGTGGCCGGTCTACGCGTGGTTCTTCGCTCGGGTTCCCCCGGCCCACCTCGACGACACCGCGCGCACCCTGGCCCGCATCCCGGAGGTCCGCGCGGTGACCTCGACGGCCGGGCCGCACAACGTGATCATCGCGGTGTGGCAGCGGTCCCTGGCCGACGTCCAGGACCTGGAGACGCACATGAGCCGGCTGCTGCCGAACCTGGACATCGTGGACCGCAGCATCGTCGTGCGGCCGGTGAAGCTCGTCGGCCGGCTCCTGGACGAACGCGGCCACGCGACCGGTTCCGTCCCCCTCGACACCCGCAGCAGCCCCTGACCGGCTCAGCCGAGGCTGACCTTCGGGTCGAAGGTGTTGCAGGCGTTCGGGTTCCCGCTGCGCAGGCCCGTGGTGAACCACTTCTCGCGCTGCGCCGAACTGCCGTGGCTGAACTTGCTCTCGTCCACCCGGCCACCGCCGAGCTCGGCCTGGATGAAGTCGTCGCCGATGTGCTCCGCGGCGTCCAGGGCGCGGTTGACGTCGTCCTGGGTGATGTCCTCGATCAGCGGCTGGCCGGACTTGGTCGGCACCGTGGTGGCGTGGTTGGCCCACACCCCCGCGTAGCAGTCGGCCTGCAGCTCCAGCCGCACCGCGCCCGAGGTCGGTCCGGTCTTGCGGGGGTCGACCTTCGAGGAGGTGCCCAGCAGGTTCTGCACGTGGTGGCCGTACTCGTGGGCCAGCACGTAGGCCTCCACGAACTGTCCGCCCCGGGCGCCGAACCGGGTCTGCAGGTCCTTGAAGAAGTCCAGGTCGATGTAGACCTCGGAGTCGGCCGGGCAGTAGAACGGGCCGACGTCGGAGGTCGCGCCACCGCACGCGGTCTGCACGGAGCCGCGGAAGAAGTTCGTCGGCGCCGTCCGGTAGCGGCCGCCGGAGCGCTTGAACTGGTCGTTCCAGTAGCCCTGGATGGAGTTGATCGAGGCCACCAGCGCGCAGTCGTCGCGGCGGTTGGCGTCGGCCCCGGTGCGGCACTCCTGCGCGAGCCGCTGATCGTCCGCCTGTTGACCGGCGGGGAGCTGGTCGAGGCTCAGCGGCAGCGGGGTTTGGCCACCGCCGAGGAAGTTGCTGATCAGGAAGAAGATCACGACCCCGACGACGGTGAGTCCGCCGCCACCGACCGCGATCGCGCCGCCCCCGAAGCCTCCGCCGGAACCACCGGCTTCCTGGACCTGGGACGTGTCCAGCTCCGCGTTCTCGTTGAACCGCACCGAATTCCTCCTGGAGAACCGCGCGCCGACCGGCGTGCGGACGTCTTGCTCGCCGGACACGATATCCGGCCGCGGTGCTCCACCGATCTTGTGCGGTGAGCCGGTGTTGCGCGCGCAACACCCCCGGCGCCCGATGTTCACCACCCCGGTGCCGGGGCCCGCTGAGCTTTCCGGTGCGACCCTCCGTCCGGCTCGGGTCGGGGGCAGCTGATTGGATGTCCGACGTGGACATCCTTCTGCTTCATTCGTCGTACGGGTTGCGGCCGGCCGTGCACGCCGCGGCCGACCGGCTGCGCGAGGCCGGCCACGAGGTGCACGTCCCCGACCTGTTCGACGGCCGGACCGCGGAGACCGTCGAGGACGGCCAGCACATCAGCGAGGAGATCGGCCGCGACGAGCTGCTGCGCCGGGCAGTGCAGGTCGCCGCTCCGCTCAGCGCCCGCGGACTGGTGTACGCGGGGCTCTCCATGGGTGCGGCCATGGCCCAGACCCTCGCGCTGGCCGACGAGAAGGCCCGCGGCCTGCTGCTCCTGCACGGCACGTCCGACATCGCGGAGAACGCCGAGGTCGACGACCTGCCGGTGCAGCTGCACGTCGCCGACCCCGACCCGTTCGAGACCGACGACTGGCTGAACTCCTGGTACCTGCAGATGCAGCGGGCCGGGGCGGACGTGGAAATCTACCGCTACCCCGGCGCCGGGCACCTGTTCACAGATCCGGACCTGCCCGATCACGACCCCGAAGCCGCCCGGAAGGCCTGGGCCGCGTCGCTGGACTTCATCGACTCGCTCTGAGCCGCGGGCCGCAGTGCTGCCCACCGGTGATCACCTGGGACGCGTTCAGATCGCTTCCAGCTCGATCAGCGAGTAGAGCGAGCGGGTCGCCCTCATGTCGGTGCGCTTCCAGCCGGTAGCGGCGAAGAGCTCGTCGAACTCGTCCAGGTCGCGCTCGAGGCCCTCCGAGACGGCGAGCATGTTCATGTCCATGAGCACGGCCTGGTCGGGCTTGCCGATGTCACCGATCAGCGCCTCGATCACCAGCGCGCGGCCTCCCGGGCGCGCCGCCCGGCGGCAGTTGCGGAGGATGGTGCGGCACTGCTCGTCGGCCCAGTCGTGCAGGATGTTCTTGAGCAGGTAGTAGTCGGCCTCCGGAACGTCGGTGAAGAAGTCCCCGCCGACTGCGGTGAAGCGGTCGGACAGCCCGGCTTCTCCGGCGGCCCGCCGGGCGTCCTCGACGACGTGCGGGAGGTCGAACACCTGGCCTTCGACGTCCGGGTGCTCCCGCATCAGCTGGAGGACCAGGGCGCCCTCGGCGCCGCCGACGTCGACCACCCGGCCCACCCCGTCGAGGTCCAGCAGCGAGATCGCGTCCTGGATGACCATGCCGGTCATGTTCGACATGAACTTCGAGAACAGGCCCGCCTCGGCTGGATTCCGGCTGAAGTGCGTGAAGATGTCGGCGCCCAGGGCCTGCTCGACCTGGTTGCCACCGGAGCGCACCGCTTCCGGGAGCAGGCCCCAGCTCTGCCAGTGACCCGGCGCCCTCTGAACCAGGGCGGCCTCCCGCAGCGACCCGGGCACACCTTCGCGCAGCACCTCGCCGAGCGCGGTGAGGCGGAAGCGGCGCCGGCCCTCGTGGACCAGCAGACCGAGGCTGGCGCAGGCGCGCATCAGCCGGTACGTGGTGTCCGGATCGCTCGATTCCTCCTCGGCGATCTCCTGCGCCGTGGCGGCGCCCGCGGCGACGTGGTCGGCGATCCGCAGATCAGCGGCGGCCCGGGTGATCTGGGCCGTCCAGTGCCCGGTCAGCATCCCCATGACCGCGTCCGCGTTGCGCGTCCGCTCCGCTTCAGCGGCCGACGGCTGGGCGAGCTCGCTCTTGAACGGCATGTCTTCCCCCGAGTTCCAGGCAACCAAGGTCGCCTGGCCGAGGGTGTCACAGATCGACTCCGAGTTCCGGGGAATAGCCCGAGAAGCGCGCACGCGCGAATCTCGTTGCTGCAACCGGCGGATTCAGCGTTGATCCCGCACGGTCGAGTCCACATCGGACTCCGGTGGGCTACCTGTCCAGCTTCTGCATCTCCCGCGCCATGCGCACGAACTCTCGCAATGCCGCGCTCTGGTAAGCACTTTCGCGACGCAGGAGGCAGGGCGTGCGGGTCGGGAGCGCCGGCTCCAGCGGGATCGGGTGCAGCTCGGGGTGCTCACGGGTGACGGCGTCGGGCAGGATGGTCGCCAGATCGGTCCGCAGGACGATCTCGATCAGCGCGGTGGCCGAGTTCGCGTCCACCGCGACCTGCACCTGCGCGCCCTGCTCGGCGAAGTAGGCGTCGATCTGGACTCGGGTGGCGAAGTACGTGCTGAGCAGCGCCAGCGGCTGATCTGCCACCTCCGCCACCGGCAGCGGGGCCTGGCGGCCGGCCAGCGGATGGCGCCGGCCGACGACGAGGCTGAGGGATTCGGTCAGCAGCGGGGCGCTGTCGATGCCCGGCAGGTGCTCTCCGCTGAACGCCACGCCCAGGTCCAGCTCGTCGGCGAGCAGGGCGGATTCGATCCGGTCCTGGGTCATCTCCCGCACGTCCAGGCTGATCCCGGGGTACGCGGCCCAGAACGCACCGGTCAACGGCCCGACCAGGTAGGCCGTGAAGGTCGGCGTGACCGCCAACCGCAGGTGCCCGCGGGTCAGGTCCTGCACGTCGAGCACGGCGCGCTGACCGGCCTCGAGATCGCGCAGCGCCTGGCGCGCGTGGTCGACGTAGGTCGCACCGGCGTCGGTCAGCCGCACCGACCGCCCGGTCCGGTCGAGCAGCTGCACGCCCAGCGCCTTCTCCAGCTGCTTGATCTGCTGCGACAGCGTCGGCTGCGAGATGTGCAGCTCCTCGGCGGCGCGGGTGAAGTTCGCCTGCTCGGCGACGGCCAGCAGGTAGCGGAGGTGGCGCAGTTCCACGGTCACACCTCCACTATAGATGCCAGCAATCGTTTCGATGACATCTGCGACTTGGACACTATAGGTCCAGCTCATGCATGGTTGTGGTGGTCAAGCAAACGACACCTGCAGGAGGAGGGTCCATGCAGCACCTCGCGGACGGCATTCGCCGGTTCCAGCAGGGCGTCTTCCCCACCAAGGCCGAGCTGTTCGCCCAGCTGGCCACCACGCACCGGCCCCGCACGCTGTTCATCGGCTGCTCCGACGCCCGCGTGGTCCCCGAGCTGATCACCCAGCAGGAGCCGGGCGAGCTGTTCGTCATCCGCACCGCGGGCAACCTCGTCCCCGCGCACTCGGCGGACGCCGACGGCATCACCGCGAGCATCGAGTACGCCATCAACGCGCTCGGCGTGACCGACGTGGTCGTCTGCGGGCACTCCGCCTGCGGCGCCATGACCGCCCTCGCCGAGAACCAGGACATGTCCGCCCTGCCCACCACCGCCGGGTGGTTGCGCCACGCGGACGCCTCGCTGGCCCGCGCCGCCGCTGCGGACTGGCACGGCGAGGTCGACGTGCTCGTGCGGCACAACGTGCTCGCGCAGCTGGCGAACCTGATGACCCACCCGTCCGTCGCCCGAGCGGCCGCCAGCGGCCAGATCTCGTTGCACGGCTGGGTCTTCGACATCGCCACCGGAACCGTGGCCGAACTCGGCCGCGACGACCTGATCGCTCCCGTTCCGGCCGCATGAGCACCGGAACCGGATCCCGCAACACACCAGAAGAGAGGAATTCGAACGTGGTGCACGCCCAGTTCGACCCCACCGCCCGCCAGCAACTCGCCATCGCGGCGGTCGAGAGCAAGACCCGCAAGGACCTCACGTGGCAGCAGATCGCCGAAACCGCCGGTTTCTCCGAGGCTTTCGTGACGGCCGCCCTGCTGGGCCAGCACGCGCTGCCCGCGGCCGCCGCCAAGGCGGTCGCTGAGCTCCTCGAGCTCGGCGAGGACGCGGTGCTGCTGCTGCAGACCGTCCCGACCCGCGGTTCGATCCCCGGCGGCGTGCCCACCGACCCCACCATCTACCGGTTCTACGAGATGCTCCAGGTCTACGGCACCACGCTCAAGGCGCTGGTGCACGAGAAGTTCGGCGACGGCATCATCAGCGCCATCAACTTCCGCCTGGACGTCCAGAAGGTCGCCGACCCCGAGGGCGGCGAACGAGCCGTGATCACCCTCGACGGCAAGTACCTGCCGACCAAGCCCTTCTGAGAACCGGGAGACGAAGTGGACTTCATCCAGCGCACCATCGACCTGGCCCGCCGCAACGTCGAGGAGGGCGGCCGCCCGTTCGCGACCGTCATCGCCAAGGACGGCGAGATCGTGGCCGAAAGCCCCAACAAGGTGGCGCAGACCGGCGACCCGACCGCGCACGCCGAGGTCCTGGCCATCCGGGAGGCGTGCACGAAGCTCGGCACCGAGCACCTCACCGGCACCACCATCTACGTGCTGGCGCACCCCTGCCCGATGTGCCTGGGCTCGCTGTACTACTGCAGCCCCGACGAGGTCGTCTTCCTGACCACCCGCGAGGCCTACGAGCCGCACTACGTGGACGACCGCAAGTACTTCGAGCTCGACACGTTCTACTCCGAGTTCGCCAAGGACTGGCGGGAGCGCCGACTGCCGATGCGCCACGAACCCAGCGATGCGGCCGTCGACGTCTACAAGGACTGGCAGGAGCGCAACGGCGGCGAACGACGGGTCGCCGGCGCACCCACAGCCTGATCGCGGAGGAACTGCTGGGAATCACCCCACCCCTGTGATCTCCTGGCTCCGGCGCCGCCACCGGTCCCTCCCCCGTCACCGGTGGCGGCGCACCCTGTTCTCAGCCCCAGGAAAGGACCTCGATGGCCGATCACCGACTCCTCCACGCGGCCACCACCGGCAACCTCGCCGACGTCCGCGCCGCGCTCGCGTCCGGCGCCGACGTGGAAGCCCGCGATGCGCACCAGCGCACGCCGCTGCTGCTCGCCGTGCTCAGCGATCACGTCGACGTCGCCCGCGAGCTCGTCGCGGCCGGGGCCGATCCCAACGCCCAGGACGACCGCCGGGACAGCCCGTTCCTGGCCACCGGGGTGACCGGCAGCGTCGAGATGCTCCGGGTGCTGCTGCCCGCCGGTCCCGACGTCACCATCACCAACCGGTTCGGCGGCGTCGCGCTCATCCCCGCCTGCGAACGCGGCCACGTCGACTACGTCCGGGCGGTCCTGCGCACCGAGATCGACGTCAACCACATCAACAACCTCGGCTGGACCGGTCTGCTCGAAGCCGTGATCCTCGGCGACGGCAGCCGTCCCTACCAGCAGATCGTGCAGATGCTCCTCGACGCCGGAGCGGACCCGGCCATCCCGGACGGCGAGGGCGTGACGGCCCTCCACCACGCCCGGGCCGCCGGTCAGAAGGAGATCGCGGACCTGCTGCGAGAGGCCGCCTGAGCACCGCCGCGCTCCAGGCAGGACCGGTCAGTCGTCGTAGGGGTCGTCGTTGCCCGCTGAGCCGTAATCGGTGGCCTGGGACGGGTCGACGAGCGCGAAGCGCGCGCCCATCGGGTCGCGCAGCACCGCGACCCGTCCGAGGCTGCAGTCGTACGGGTCCACCCGGATCCGGCCGTGGAGGGCGACCGCCGTCCGCACCATCTCGTCGGTGCCGATCTCCTCGTCCACGCCGAGGTAGACCAGCCAGTGCGAGTGCGCGTCCGGGCTGATGTGGTCGCGGATCATGCTGACCCGGGCCAGCACCGAATCGCCGCCCAGGTACCAGACCTCGTAGTCGGAGAGGTGGTCGGTGCCGAACTGCTCGCCGGTGTAGCCGAACAGGCCGCCGTAGAAGTGGTCGGCCGTCTGCGCCTTGATGGTGACCAGCTCGGCCCACACCAGGGTGCCCGGCAGGCCGACGTCGAACTGCCACTGCGCGTCCGGCTCCAGCAGGCCGAACTCGTCGTCCGACGGGCTGGTCAGCACCATCTTCACGCCCAGGCCCGGCACCCGGCTGCGCGGCACGACGACCTGCCCGCCCAGCTTGCCCGCCTCGGCCGCGGTGACCGCGCTGTTCGGGGTCGCCAGGAACAGCCGCCACTTCGAGCGGCCGTCCGCGGACTCGCGGATGCTGGCCACCGGGTAGCCGTCCCGGTGCGCGATCACGTGCGAGCCCTCGCGCGGATCGTCGTGCTCCTCGAACTCCCACCCGAACAGCCGGCCGTAGAACCCGCAGGCCGTCGGCACGTCGGTGGTCACCAGCTCGATCCAGCAGGGCATCCCGGCGGGGATGTCCCAGCGAGCGTTCTCGACGGACATGTTCGGCCCCCCAGCGCGTCAAGATCACTTGTCCGGGTCATTATGCGCCCCTCCCCCGACGGAGGACCCCGGCAACGGAGATCACGATCGGGTCAAACACCCGGACAGAGCACTGCTTTCGGAGTAACGGCGCCAATTCGCCCGACGATGCCGGTCGCAGCGCTGCGAGGTCCACAGTGGACGAAAACCCGCCACCGCCGATCGGGGCGGCGGTGGCGGGTTCGCGGTGCAGCTCGAGGTGGGGTCAGCGACCGGCGGCCGCCTTCGCCTCCTCCTCGGTCCCGACCGAAGCGGTCGCTCCGGGCAGCGGACGAGCCGCGGACTCCTTGGTGAACCAGACCCCGATCGCGCCGATGATGCCCGCGCCGATCAGGTAGTAGGCCGGCCACATCAGGTCGCCGGTGGCCGCGATCAGCGCGGTCATCACGGTGGCGACCGTGCCGCCGAACAACGACACCGAGATGTTGAACGAGATCGACAGCGCACCCTGCCGGACGTGCGTCGGGAACAGCGCGGGCAGCGTGGACGGCATGGTGGCGCTGAAGATCACCAGCGTCAGACCCATGATCAGCAGCCCGGCGAACACCGTCGAGACCGTGTTCTGCTGGATCAGCAGCACCGACGGCACCGACAGCACCACCAGCGCCACGCACCCGACCATGATCACCGGCTTGCGCCCGACGCGGTCGCTGATGCTCCCGATGAACGTGATCACGACCAGCATCACCGCCATGACCACGATCTGCAGGACGTAGGACTCGGTCTCGCCGATCACCGGCGGCAGCGCGTCGGTCAGGTAGGTCGGCATGTAGGCGGTGAGCATGTAGTTGGTGACGTTGAACACCAGCACCAGCGCCCCGCACACCAGCATGGCCGGCCACTGCTGGAGGAAGATCTCCTTGAACTCCCCCTTCACCGGTTCCTTCTGCTGCGCTTCGTGCTTCTCGACCAGCGCGGCGAACGCCGGTGTCTCCTCGAGCTTCATCCGCAGGTACATGCCGACGATGCCCAGCGGTCCGGCCACCAGGAACGGGATGCGCCAGCCCCAGGACAGCAGGTCGGGCTCCGGCATCGCGGCGGTCAGCACGGCGACGATCACCGCGCCGAGGATGTAGCCGGTCAGCGTGCCGAACTCCAGCCAACTGCCCAGGAACCCGCGCCGCTTGTCCGGGGCGTACTCGGCGATGAACGTCATCGCGCCGCCGTACTCACCGCCGGTGGAGAAGCCCTGGACGAGCCGGGCGAGCAGCAGCAGCATCGGCGCGGCCAGCCCGATCGCGTCGTGGCTGGGAATCAGGCCGATGCAGAACGTCCCGGCCGCCATCATGATCATCGTGGTGGCCAGCACCCGGGTGCGCCCGATCCGGTCGCCGAGCGGCCCGAAGAACATCCCGCCGAGCGGGCGGACCAGGAACGCCGCGGCGAAGGTGCCGAAGGTCGCCAGCAGCTGCGAGGTCGGGCTGGACTCCGGGTAGAAGACCTTGCCGATCGTGGTGGCCAGGTAGGCGAAGACGCCGAAGTCGAACCACTCGGTCACGTTGCCCACGGCCGCCGCCGCGACGGCCCGGCGCACCAGGCCCGGGTCGACCACGGTGACGCCTTCGACCGAACGGATGCCGGACCCGGCGTGCTCCTCAGCCGTCACCGCGCGCACCGCCCGGCCCGGTCGGCCAGCAGGTCCACGAGCTCCGGTGTTTTCCATCGGAAAGCGAACATGCCGAAGAACAATAGTGCGTGGAATTGTGGATCGCCGCCCCGGATGCGAAAAGAGGTATATCCATCACGTTGCAACCGGGCAAATCATGCAAACCGAATGTTTCGAGCACAACGGAGATCGCCGGAGGTATGCGAAGACAATTCGCATAGTGGTATTCGGAGCGGAAAGACGACGCGTGCCACCCGCACGATCCTGCCCCATCAGGCCAGATTCGCAAGCCCGAGACCAGCGGATACCTGAGATCTCACGCCGCGGAAGCAGGCTGGCCACCTTCCGGGAAACTTCCTCTCGAGCCACTGCAGTTTCACCTTCGCCCGGAATCGAGCGCGCGAGAACCGCGACTCAACACCCAATTCAGAAATTTGTTCGATCAGTTTCGAACCGGACTCCGGTGATCAGGTCGCGTCGGCGTCGAACGGCGGTTTCTCGCCACCGCTCAGCCCGCGCGGCGAGGGGCGGGCCGTCGTCGAATGCGAATCCGCGCGATCGTCGAGCAAGTAGTTGACCACTGCACGTCGCGGGTCGGCATTGCGCAGCGCGTTGAGCTGCTGGAGGGGCTCTCGCAGCTGCTCCAGCGGTTCGCGCAGGTCGTCGCCGAACTCCTCCTGGAGCCGCTGCTGGGCGCCCGTGGCGTGCTCTCGGACCTGGCGAAGCGCGCGCCCCGCCCACGCGGCGGTCTGCGGCAGCCGTTCCGGGCCCAAGATGAACAGACCTGCGACGAGCAGAACGGCCAGGTGCGGCAAGCTCATGCCGACCACCTCCAAACCCCCCACGCAGAGTACTCACCGGGCCGGTTGGCACCGTCGAACGGGCGCCGGAACGCCACGCGAACGAGCGGCTCCGGACACCAGTTCCGGCCCGGCCACCGCGGCTATGGTGGCGACGGGGGGACCGTTCCGGGCGAAACGGTCCGATGAGGACCAGCACGGAGGGCGCGGTGGATCTCGGGGAGTTGCTCTCGTCGTTGGCGCAGCTACCCCTACCGCTGGTCATCGCGGCGGCGGGCGCGCTCACGCTGGCCGAGTGCACCATCGGCCTCGGCATGGTCATACCGGGCGAAACCGGCCTGCTGATCGCCGCCTCCGCCATCACCGACGTGTTCGGTTTCGTGGCGATGGTCCTGGTCGTCACCCTCTGCGCCACCACCGGTGACACCATCGGGTACTGGCTGGGACACCGCTACGGGCAGCGCCTGCGCGAGACGAAGCTGGTCGGCCGCATCGGCCGCCAGCACTGGGACCGGGCCGCCGACCAGCTCCGCAAGCACGGCGCGGGCGCGGTGTTCGTCGGCCGGTTCCTGCCCGTGCTGCGCACCCTGACACCCGCCGCGTCGGGCGCCTCCGACCTGCGCTTCCGGCGGTTCCTCCCGGCATCGGCCGCCGGTGCCCTGTGCTGGTCGACGTTGCACGTCGGCATCGGCACCGGCGCGGGAGCGTCGGCCCGCTACGTCGAGGACGTCCTCGGCGAAGCCAGCTGGTTCGTGCTCATCGCCGTGGTCGCGGTGGTCGTCGCCGTGGTGCTGTGGCGGAAGGTCCGAGCTCGCCGCACGGCGGCGGAAGCGGCTCGGACCCCCCGCGCGGAGCAGTGACCGCGATCAGCCGAGGTCCACGACGTGGCCCGCGCGCACGATGTGCACCGGCGACGT
>NZ_JBEOVY010000224.1:0-12735 GCF_040295745.1 Saccharopolyspora sp. NPDC002686 | reverse complement strand
GGGCTGTGCTCCGGATGTCAAGCCCGGCCTTTGGCCGCCCCTGCGGGGTTTCAGGCTTGACATCCGGAGCACAGCCCCGTTTCGGCTTTGTGTCACGGGGATGACCCGGTGTGGGATGGGCTCCGGCTCGGTTGTATCGGGCCGGTCGCGGGGTGGTGGGGGCTGATGGGGGTTGGGTTGGGGGTTGTTGAGTGCTGCCGATCGGTTGGGTGCGGGGTTTCTGCGGGTGGCGGGGTTGCTGTTGGTGGGGTGTGGTGCTGTGGGATCAGTGGTGGGTGAGTGTCGCCTGACGGCGTGTCGGTTCGGTGCTGTTCCGAAGTGTGTGGTGGTGGGGCACCGGGTGACTGTCCACATAGGCTGGATGGGCTGCCGTGAAACGCGAAGAGAATGTCGCTAGGGCTTCGTGTTTCCGTGGTGTGGAATGGTTTTCGCGTTGTTCTGCTGGCGTTGATCACCGTATTGGGCGACGGTTATGTGCTCGAAATTCTGTTCGATGGTTGAGAGAATAGAGGCATGGCACCGCTGATGACCGCTGTTGATGCGCCGCCCGCTGCTGCGGGTGTGGTCGCGTCCTCGACCGCGCCCGAGCTGGGCGGGGTCGGGTCTGGGCTGGTTGCGGTGGTGTCGTCGTTGACTGATGAGGAGTTGACGGCGCGGATTGGTGAGATGGAGGCCTGGATTCGTCGGGCGCGGATGGAGCAGTTGCGGCTGATCGCCGAGGCTGACCGTCGTCGCGTGTATGCGGCGCGGGGTGCGCGTTCGACGCAGGTGTGGTTGAAGGGCCTGCTCAATATCGACGGCCCCGACGCCACCGTCCGGGTCCGTCTCGCCACCGCCACTGTCGATACTGGCGAGGAGTCCGACGCTGTTGGCGGAGTGGAGCTGCCGGTGGTGGCGGAAGCGCTCGCCGAGGGTGTGATCAGTGTGGATCACGCCAATGTGATCTCCCGTTGCCTGTCCAGGCTGCCTGAGCACGCTCGTCACCGGGCTGGTGAGGTGGAGCGGCTGTTGGTGGAGCACGCGTGTCGGTTGTGTCCGCGTGATCTGGCCAAGCTCGCCGATCGCATTCGCTACGCCCTCGATGCCGAGGGTGTGGTGCGTGATGAGGAGGCCCAGTTCGAGGCGCGGGAGTTGCACTATGCGACTGCCCGGGACGGGATGCTGGTGATCAAGGCTCGTCTGGATCGCGAGTCGGGTGCGAAGTTCGTGGCGGCGTTGCAGCCGTTGGCCGCGCCGCGTCCGGAGGAGGACGGGGTGAAGGATCCGCGCACGGTGGGGCAGCGCAACGCCGACGGTTTCACGAGCTTGCTTGACCTTGCTTTGGAGTCCGATGGCATGCCCCGCACCGGCGGTCAGCGCCCCCACCTGACGGTCACCGTCAACTATGAGGATCTTGCCGCCACCCTCCAGAGCAACGAGCTCGCGGCGTTGGGTGGGGCGGGGACGCTGGAGGCCACCGGTCAGGTGGTGAGTCCGCAGGCGATCCGCCGGATTGCCTGCGACAGCGATGTTCTGCCGATGGTGCTCGGCGGTGACAGTCTCCCCCTGGATGTGGGGATGAGTCAGCGCACGGCCCCGCCTCACCTGCGTGCGGCACTGCTGGCGCGGGATGGGGTGTGTGCGTTCCCGGGGTGTGATCACCCGCCGGGCACGCCGCAGGCGCATCACATCCGGCACTGGATCGATGGTGGCCCGACACGGGTGGACAACATGGTGATGCTGTGTGCTCACCATCACCGAACCATCCACACCCAGCACTGGAACATCGCCCTCCATGAGGGGCGTCCGGTGTTCACGCCACCGTCCAGTGTGGATCCGGATCAAACACCCCAACCAGGCGGGAAAGCCGATCCCGTCGTACACAAGCATGCCCTCGAACAACTCATCCCCCCCACCACGAACACCACCCGAGGGCACCCGATGACCACCTGCGCACAGCCGGTGGGAACCCCACCCTGCCCTCAGCCTGAAACCCCCCGCTGACACAACACGAACAAGAACCGAACCCAGATCGAAATCAGGCACGCCGTCAGGTGACGATCACCAGCTACTGATCCCTAAGTGAGAACCAAAACCATCCGCAAGCCCGCTGCATGGCCCACAGTGAAAGGAAACCCACCGGTGACACCCACCAACCCTCAACCCACCGTCCATCAGTCCCAGTCCCAGTCGCCTCGAGTCCGGCCCGATGGTGTCGAGATCCGGGGTCCGTTCCATACCGGGTCATCCCCGTGACATAAAGCCGAAACGGGGCTGGGGTCCGGATGTCAAGCCTGAAACCCCGCAGGGGCGGCCAAAGGCCGGGCTTGACATCCGGAGCACAGCCCCCACAATCCACCGCCCACGGGGATGACCCCCACCAACAACCGAACAGACACAGGTAGAAAGCACCTTGAAAACTCAACAGCGAAAACAAGAAGCCAAGCCACCCTAGAGCAACTTGATGTCCTCGATAAGCCAACGAGAATCAGACCGAACAAGCGTCATCTGCATCCGATTCCGATCAATACGAGGCTGAGGACTGTTGACGTTGGTGATCTCCTGATCAACGAACAACGTCACAACAGCCCGTTGCTCATCGGCCTCAGCAACCCCAGCAGACACGACGGTGCCCCTCGACACGGCACGGTTCTGCCTGATCAACTCGGTCAGACTGCCGCTGATCTCCTTGTACTGCTCAGCGAACTGTCCGTGAGAGTTGGCGGTGACGGCCGAGAAGTTCCGCTCCAAGCTGTTGAAGTCGTAAGTGGACAGATCAGTCGCATAAGTGCGTGCCGCATCCAGCGCACTGCGCCGAGCGTCTTCGACAGCTTGCGCCTGCTGCAGCTGCGAGCCCAGAGCGCCCAGCATTCCGAAGACAGCGATCAGCAGGGCGAGCACGAGCAGGCTCTTCGGCTGCCACACCCGCTGGAGCAGGGACTTGCGCTCGGGTTCGGTTTCTTCGGTGTCGGTCATCAGCGGACTCCTTGCAGCGGTACGGAATACCAGGACCGTGGGCCGAGGATCGTCGCTTGGCCACCCGCGGCACCGAGTTGGACGCCGGCCCGGGTTCGGCCAGTAGTCGGGTCGTAGGTGGTCATTGCCGGGCGTGGGGCGTTGGCCGCGCCGCGCTGGCCGACGTTGGGTTGAACCGGTGGGCAGTGGCCGCTCAGATTGGCCTCGCGGGGTTCCACCTCCGTGGGGGAGCGGCGTTCTGTCCCCGTGGCGCAGATCGGGCCTTGGGTGCCGATCAAGTACAGGTCGGCCGTGTCACCGTGGACCACTCCGCCCAGGCCGGACAGGGCTTCCGGTAGTGAGATGAGCAGCTGGTCCAAGGCCGGGGTGCGGACCATGACGATCTGGCCCGTGGTGACCAGGTTGCCCAGGAGCGCCGTCGTGGCCGGGTCGTTGCGCGCGAACAATTCGGTGAGGCGTTGGGTGGCGCTGGGGGCGGTGTCCAGGATTCGGTCGAGCTCCGGTTGGTGCTCGCGGATCTCGCCGGACAGCGAGCGCAGGCCCGCCGTCAGGTCGCGGATCCGGTCGCCTTCGGGACCGGTCAGGGGACGCGCGTTGTTGATCAGCCGGTCCAGCTGGGGTTGGTGCTCGCGGGTGGCTTTGAGCAGCGCCGCTGAGTTGTCGAGGATGCGCGTCAGCTCCGGGCCTTTGCCCGCGAGCCCAGTGGAGAGTGCTTCGGTGACCGCGGAAACGTCTTCCGGCCGCAACTGCTCGCTGAGCTCCGTGAAGTGCACCAGAAAGGTGTCCAGCGGGACCGGTCGTCGCGTGTGCTCTGCATCGATGGTGCTGCCGTCGTGGAGGTAGGGCCCGGAGCTGGTGGCGGGTTGCAGGTCCACCGTCTGCACCGCCAGAGGCGTGGCCATGCTGATTACGGCGTCGCTGTCCGCCGGAACCTGCGCGTCAGGGTGCAGCGCGAGCTGGACCGAAACCCCGTCCCCGCCGGGGTCGATGCGGACATCGGACACCGTGCCGATGACCACTCCCCGGTAGGTGACCTGGGAACTCGGGGTCACCGATGCCGCGTCGGGCATGCGTGCGGTCACCCGGATCGGATCGCGCAGCGCACTCGGCCCGGCGACGTTGGTGATCACGTAATAGGTGCAGGCGATGCTGATCGCCAGGAACAGCGCGAGCTGGGCCAGGACCAGGCGGCGGTTCATCGAGTACCTCCGCGCAGGACCGATCCGACATCACCCGAAGCCGGCGGCGGCATCGGCTTTCCGGGGGCGAGCAGCTGCACCACGGTTCCCGGAACGTCGAGCGTGCCGTTGAACAGCACGTAATCACCGGGCGTTGCCTGCTGGATCAGGTCGAAGAACCGGCGCAGCGAACCCACCGTGGTGGCCAGTCCGCTGTCGAGGGAACGCAAGTCGGCCAGCACCGGCCGGAACTTCTCGACCTGCCGGGTCAGCGACTCGTCGGTCCGCTCCACGAGCGCAGCAGTCGCAGTGCTCAGCGAAGCGGTGCTGTCCAGCAGCGCGGTGAAGCGCTCGCGTTCGGCGAGCAGCACGTCGATCGCGGGCCGCACCTCGGTCAGCGCGGCGTCCAGCGAGGCCTGGTCATCGGCCAGGTGTTGCGAGGTCGCGTGCACCGAGCCGATGAGATGGGTGAGTTCGGCGCGGTGCTGGTCCAGCGAGGTCAGGGTCCGTTCCAGCTGGCCCAGCAAGTCGCGTACCTGCTGCTCGCGGCCGGTGAGCGCGGTGTTGAGCTCGGTGATGACAGTACGCGCCTGGTCGATGCCCGCGCCGTTGAGCAGGGTGCTGGCGGCCGCCAGCGCGTTCTCCACGTCCGGGCCGCGGGAGGTCTGCTCGAGCGGGATCACCGAGCCGTCGATCAGCACCTCTCCGCCGGGTGTGGGCGGTGGTTGCAGGACCACGAACTCCTCGCCCAGCGGTGAGGCGAGTTCCAGGCGTGCCGTGGTGCCCACCGGTAACCGCACCTCCTGGTCGATGTCGAGCTCGACGATCGCGCGGAAGTCCGCGGTGCCGATCTTCGACACCCGACCCACCACACCTTGGCCCAGCCGCACCGCACCGCCCTTCGGCAGACGTCCGACATCGGCGAACACCGCGGTGACCTGGTATCCGGAACCACCTGTGCCGATCGGTGCGTTCTGCAGGCTCAGCCCGCACGACGTGGTCAGGAGCACCGCAGCGAACACGAGGCGTTTCACCGGCCACCTCCCAGCACGGCACGCAGCGGTTCGATGTCCGGTGGGAACGGGACCGGGTTGGTGATGCCCGCGCCGGTGCACAGCGGCAGCGGCAACTGCTGGCACAACCGGGCAGTGGTGTCGGTCTGGCTGAGGTTCGTGGAGATCGTCAGCCGCAACCGCAGGCGTTGATCCGGCGTGACGGCCCGGCTGAAGTTGTCCATCGCCAGCGGCGTCGTGTCCAGCGTCTCGGCCAGTTCCTGCTGCCGAGCGGCCAGGGTGCCGGCGAACTGGGACAGCTGGCCGATGTCACCGCCGAGTTGCTCGCCGTGGCGCCGCACGAGGTCGTCGACGGTCACCAGAACGTCGGACAGCTTCGTGAGCGCATCGCTGATCTCCGCTTGCTGGGCCTGGAAATCCGCTCCTGCCTGCGCTGTGGAAGCGGCCAGCGAGTCCACGGTGTCGCGGTGGCGGACCAGCAGCTGGACCAGCTGGTCGAGGTTGTCCACCACCGACCCGATGTCGCCGCTGTTCGTGGCCAGCACTTCGCTGGCCCGCGACAGATTGATGATCGCATCCCGGATCTGCGGCCCCCGCCCGTCCAGCGAGGCCGCGCTGCTGCGAAGTAGCCGGTCGAGCACGCCCGGATCGCCGCCGGAAGGTCCGAAGGCCGCCATCAGCGTGTCCAAAGACGCGGCCAACTGGTCGAACCGGATCGGGGAATGGGTGCGCTGCACCGGGATCAGCGCGTCGTCGGCCAGCCGCGGGCCGCCGGTGTAGGCAGGCCCCAGCTCGACGTATCGGTCGCTGATGATCGCAGGGCTCATGATGTAGGCCTGTGCGCCCGAAGGGAGTGCGATGTCGGCAGGCATGGACATCCGCACTCGCACGGTCGAGCCCTGCGGCTCCACGGACTCGACCCGGCCCACCGGGACACCGAGGATCGCCACCCGGCTCCCGGGGAAGATGCCGTCGGCGAAGCTGAAATCGGCTGCCACGCGCAGCGCCGGTCGCGGCGACAGCACGGTGAACCAGGCACCGGTGATCAGCGCGGCCAGCACGCAGCAGACGATCAGCAGCTTCCGGCTCATCGGCACCCCTTGAACAGCCCGGCGGCGCACAGCACGTTGTCCGGGACCGGCCCCAGCGGCGCCGAGACATCGGCCCAGGGGCCGTTCCCCGTTGCGTTGGCCAGGTACCGGCCCGTCGGACCGAGCCGTTGCAGGCTCTCGTCGATGGCTCTGTCATTGCGTGCGAGGGAGTCAGTGAGCGCGTGCAGATCGTTCAGCAGCGGATCCAGGACGTCCCGGTTGTCCGAGACCAGCCGGTGCAGGTGGTCGACGACGGTGTCCACATCGGTGATGAGCTGGCGGACGACCATCCGGCGCTGCTGCAGGGTGTCGACCACAAGCTGCGCATCGCCCAGCAGCGTCACCAGGGTGTCCTGCTGCTCGACCAGGGTCGAGGTCAAGGTCTGGGTGCTGCGCAGCAGTTCCTGCAGCTGTTGCCTCCGTTCACCGATGATCGCCGACGCCGTCGCGACTCCGTTGAGCGCGTCGCCGAGCAGCTTCGGGTCCTGCGGCGTCACGTCCTCCAAGGTGGCGATCATGGTGCGCAGCTGAGGCAGGTCGAGGCCTTCGGCGGTGGACTTCGCGTCGGTTTGGAGCTCATCGAGGCTGTAGGGCACCGAAGTCCGGTCCAGCGGGATCGTTTCGCCGGGGGAGAGCTGGCCCGGGCCGGTGGAATCCACGCTCAGGTAACGGGTTCCGAGGACCGTGCGCAGCTTGATCGCCGCGGTGGTCGTCGAGCCGAGGCTGTGCGCGCTGTCGAGCCGGAACGAGACGCGCACCCGATCCCCGGCCAACGCCACGTCGGTCACCCGGCCCGACGGCACCCCGGCGAGCATGACCTGGGTTCCTTCGGTGAGGCCGGCGGCGTTGGCGAACTCGGCGTGGTACTCGTCGGTGCGCAGGAGGAACACCACCCGGGGCACGGTCGCGGACGCGGTCAGCAGGAGGAGCAGCACGATCGCCCCGATCGCTCCGTTGACCAGCACCTTCCTCATCGGCAGACCTCCGTGTGCGGGCCGGTCCCGAGGTCTGCCTGGACGCCGTCGACGGCAACGCCGAGGTTGCACAGGTAGACGTTCGCCCAGGACCCGTAGCTCGTCGCCCGGTCCAAGGTGTTCAGGAACGCGGGCATGTCCTGGACAGCACCGTCGATCTGGCTTTGATTGCGCACCAGCATCGACGTGACGTCCTGCACCGAGCGCACGTCGCGGGACAGCTGGGGTCCTAGGCCGTCGAGCAGTCGTGCGAGCGAGCCGGCGACTTCGGAACCGCTGTCGATGGCGGCGGCGATCTCCTGACGGCTGGCCGCGGTCTCCGCAGCCAGCCTCCCGAGCCCGTCCACCAGGCCGCGCAGGTCCTCGCGCCGCTGCTGCACCGTGCCCAGCACTGAGTTGAGGTTGTCGATCACCTCGCCGATCACCTCGTCGCGGGACGCCAGGGCATCGGTCAGCGACACGATCCGCGTCAGCAGCGCGGACACCGTCCCGCCTTCGCCCTGGAACACCGCGACGATCTCGCCCGCCAACTGGTTGACCTGCGCGGGTTCCAGCGTGTCGAAGAGCGGTTTGAACCCGTTGAGCAGTGCGGTGAGGTCGAGGGCCGGGCGGGTTCGTTCGACCGGGATGGTGGCGCCCGGCGCCAGTGGCGGGCCGCCCTGTCCCGGGGTCAGCGCGAGCGCGCGGGCACCGGTGAGGTCGGCGTAGCGGATGACGGCGAGACCGGTGGCGGGGACGGGCTGCTCTTCGACGACTTCGAAGTCCACTTCGGCGAGACCACCGCGCGCGGCGACCTCGGTGACCGTGCCGACCCGCACCCCGGCGACCGTCACCTCGCTCCCCGGCTGCAGGCCCGCGACGTCGGTGAACACCGCGCGGTAGGGCACTAATCGACCGGTCATCGGGTCCGTCAGCGTGTTCACCACGAGGACACCGCAGAACAGCGACACGACGACGAAGACGGCGAACCGGAGCGCAGGTTTCACGGCGTGACGACCTCCGTTCCGCGCACCACCGGGCCCAGCAGCAGGCCCAGCGCATCAGGAGCGGGCGGACTCCCGGGAAGCAGCGGCGCGAGCTCGCGCAGCACGTCGCGTTCCTGCTGACCGCCCACGGGGCCGATCGGTCCGCGCGGCCGCGCGTCGTGGCAGTTCGGCCCGTCCATGCCGGGGTAGCGCGGGCAGTCCTCGGGGCCGTAGGGGTACGGCCGGTGCAACGTCCCGGACAGGCGGATCTTGAAGAATCCGGTGGACAACGAGCGGTTCGCACCGTCGAGGAAGGTGTCCAGGCCGTTCACGCCCTCGCGAATCGCTCCGGGATGGCGCCCGAGCACGTCGGCGACCGGCTCACCGGACCGCACGAGCTGGATGATCCGCTCGGAGTTCTCGTCGACGAACCGCTGCGACTGGGAGGTGAACGCCAACCCCGCCCCGAGCAGATCACCGATGTCCTGCCGCCGCTGCACGACTGGGCCGGACAGTGCGACGGCGTCGTCCAACGCTCGCGCCGCATCCGGTGCGGCCGCGGCGATGTCGTCGGCGAGTGCGGCGAGGTCGGCCAAGTCGTCACCGGTCAGCGGCGGATCGGCGGTCAGCTGAGCGGAGTCGTCGATCAGCTCGCCCAGCTGTTCACCGCGTCCGCGCATCGCCTCGGCCAGCGCGGAGAGCGAGACCTGGAGCTGCGCTGGTTGCAGCGAATCCACCAGGTCGTAGAGGCGGTTGTAGGCGTGGTACAGCTGCATGGTGGGGTGGGAGTCGTCGGCAGCGAGCTGAGCACCGGGTGCGAGCGCCGTGCTGGCCGAGGTCGCCGAGGTGACCAGGTCGAGGTACTGGTCGCCGAAGACGGTGCGCGGCATCAACCGGACGCGCACATCGCCCGGGACGTCGGCGAAGCTGTCGGGCTCCATCCGCAACGTCAGCCGGGAGCCGGAGAGCCCGGGCTCGACGGCGGCCAGTCGACCGACCCGCACGCCGCGGTACTGGACGGGTGTCTCCGGCCGGATCAACCCGGCTTCGGCCGGAAGCACTGTCGTGACTTCGGGTTTCGAGCGCAAGGCACCCGCACCGCCGAGGACGATCAGCACGGCCACCAGGGCCAGCGCGAGCAGCCCGGATATCCCGCGTGCTGCGAGTGTTCGGCGCGCGTTGGCTCCCAGCGGCTCGGTCATGTCATATCCCCAGCGCCGGTAACGTCGGTCGAACGCCCCAGAACGCGATGCTGAGCAGCACGTCGGCGACCGTGATGGTCACGATGCTGGTGCGCAGCGCGCGTCCGGCGGCCTTGCCCACGCCTTCCGGGCCGCCGCTGGCGTAGTAGCCGTAGGCGCAGTGCACCAGGGTCACCACGATCGCGAAGGCGACTGCTTTGAGCAGGGAGAAGAACACGTCGTCGGCGGTGAGCACGAGGCGGAAGTAGTAGTTGTAGGTGCCCTCGGAGACGCCGTTGAGCTGCACCACCGCGATCCCGGTGGCCAGGTAGGAGGCGAAGAGACCCACCAGGTACAGCGGGACGACCGACAGGAACGCCGCCATCATCCGGGTGCTGACCAGGTACGGCAGCGAACGCACCGACATCGCTTCCAGGGCGTCGATCTCCTCGGAGATGCGCATCGCCCCCAGCTGCGCGGTGAACCCGGTGCCGACCTTGGCGGCGAGCGCGATGCTGGCGACCAGCGGCGCGATCTCGCGGGTGTTCACCACGGCAGCGGCCAGGCCTGTCATCGGGGACAGGCCGAGCAGGTCGAGCCCCCGGTAGCCCTCCAACCCGACCTGGGTGCTCGAGACGAACGACATCGCGAACACCACGCCGATCGTGCCGCCACCGGCCAGCAGCGAAGCCGAGCCGAGGCTGATCTCGCCGACCAGGCGCGCCACATCCCGCCGGTAGCGCGTCAGCACGTGCGGGACGGTGGCGATCGCCTTGAGGTAGCAGGTGAAGTGCAGCCCGGCGGCGGCCAGCAGGTCCACCGCGGACCTGCGTCCCCGCGCCATCAGTACTCGCCCTTCGCCGGGACCAGCACCGGGTACAGCTCGGTGATGACCGCGTTGGCGACGAAGACCAGGATGAACGAGATCACCACGGCCTCGTTGACGGCGGTGGCCACCCCACCCGGTCCGCCCTTGGCGGTCAGGCCCTTGAAGCAGGACACCAGTGCGGCCAGCACCGCGAACACGGCGGCCTTCAGCAGCGCCACGACGAAGTCCGGGACGCGGGAGAACTGCGTGAGGGTGCGCAGGAAGGCCCCTGGTGCGTCCCCGAGCACCAAGACCTGGAACAGGAACGTCGTCGCGATGCCGACCAGCAGCACGATGCACGCCAGCAGCGCGTTGACCACCATCGCGGCCACCACCCGGGGCACGACCAGCCGCTCGACGACCGGGATGCCCATCACCTCGAGGGCGTCGACCTCGTCGCGGATCTTCCGGGCGCCCAGGTCCGCGCACATCGCCGAGCCGCCGACGCCGGAGATCATCAGCGCGCAGATCAGCGGGGCGGCCTGCCCGACGATCACGAACGCCACCACCGCACCGCCGTAGCCTTGAGCGCCCAGCTGGCCGGCGAGCGATCCGACGTTGAGCGCCACCACGACGCCCAGCGGAATCGTCACCAGGAGTGCGGGAAGGGTGGTGACGGAGGCCAGGAACGTCGCCTGCCGCAGGAATTCCGCGACGTTGAACCGGGCTCGACCGACGGTCCGGACGACGGCGTTGGCGGTGCGCACGGCGAAGTCCAGGAGCAGACCGGTTTGCAGCAGTGCATCGGCGATCGGGCCGCGGGCGGTGGGCAATCCCCGGTACATCCGGCACTCCTCCCCGTCGAGGTGGCTGCAGGACCTCGAACGAGCGCGCGGCTTTGACTTGTGGGTCGTGGTCCGGTTTCCGCGTCTGTCGGTTCCGATCACGGTCTTGCTTCCCTCAGCCGGATGTCAATGCCCGCCACCCGAATGCCGCGCGGCCGGTCGGGTGGGGGTGGAGGTCCGCTCTGAGCGGGTCGAACGCCCGGTTCGACGGGATTGCTCGATGGTCCACAGTGGTCATCGTGATCATTTGTCCAATGTGGATCTACGGGCCCGCGTTCGGTTCGAACACCGACGCGATTTCGGGAATATAGAAGGATCATCGCTCGACCTGCGGTGCTGCAACGCGGCTCATACGATGCCGGTTACGCCTCCTTGTCGGCGTATGGGGGGAGGGTTGATGGTCCTGTCGCTGCCCGACGGCGCGGTGTCCGGGGAGGAATCCGACCACCCGCACACAAGCGCACGTTCGGGTGATTTTCCGCGCAGTGCGGTGGTGCTCGCGCGTATGCGTTCGGAGAACTTCCCGGTCGCGTCGCGAATCTTGCCGCACGGCCTGCGACAGCACCTGCACGCGCTCTACGGGTTCTTCCGGCTCGTCGACTTCGCCGGGGACGAGGCACCGGGCAACAGGGATGCGCTGCTGGACTTCCTGGAGGTCGACCTCCGACGCGCCTACCAGGACACGGCCCGCATCCCCATCGTGCGAGCGCTGACCGCCACGGTCGCGGAGTGCGGAATCCCCCACGACGTGCTGGCCAAGCTGATCGAGGCGAACCGGCAGGACCAGCAGGTGCGCCGCTACCGGACCTTCGACGAGCTGCTCGACTACTGCGCGTTGTCGGCCAACCCGGTCGGGGAAGCGGTGCTGCACGTCTTCGGCCGGGCCGAACCCGCGCTGATCGCGCTGTCCGACCGGATCTGCAGCGCCCTGCAGATCTTGGAGCACTGCCAGGACGTCGCCGAGGACTACCGCCAGGACCGGGTGTACCTGCCGACCGACGA
Organism: Saccharopolyspora sp. NPDC002686; assembly: GCF_040295745.1. NCBI lineage: Bacteria > Bacillati > Actinomycetota > Actinomycetes > Pseudonocardiales > Pseudonocardiaceae > Saccharopolyspora > Saccharopolyspora sp. NPDC002686. The sequence continues at coordinate 723 of NZ_JBEOVY010000224.1, read as the reverse complement.
CATGCGGCTGTTCGGTTGCCAGGAGCCGGACCTCATCGCTTCGCGCGCCCCGACGAGGCTCCGCGGGCTGGTGAAGTTCGAAGTGGACCGGGCGCGGCGGATGCTTGAAGCCGGGGCACCGCTGGTCGGCCGGCTGTCCGGGATGGCGCGGGTCGCGGTCGCCGGGTACTTGGCGGGCGGCCGGGCCACGGCGGCGGCGTTCGCGGCCGCCAACCACGATCCGCTGGGGAGCGACGTGCGGCCGAACCGGGGGCGCACCTTCGTCGAATGGGGGCGGTTGTACGTGTTGGGAGGCACGTGGTGACCGAATCGGCGCGGATCCGGGACGCGTACCTGGAGTGCGAGCGGATCACGCGGGAGCAAGCGCGGAACTTCTCCTACGGCATACGCCTGTTGCCCGGCCCGAAACGGCGCGCGCTGTCCGCGGTCTACGCCTTCGCCCGTCGCATCGATGACATCGGGGACGGGCACCTGCCGCGCGAGGACAAGCTGCGGCGGCTCGGTGAAGCACGCGAGGACGTCCACGCGGCCAGCACGGACTCGACGGATCTGGTCGTGGTCGCGCTCGCCGATGCGGCCGAGCGGCTGCCGGTGCCGCTGGCGGCCTTCGACGAGCTGATCGACGGCTGCGAAGCCGATGTGCGCGGAGTGCGGTACCGGACCTTCGACGAGCTGCTGCACTACTGCCGGTGCGTCGCCGGATCGATCGGACGCCTGTCACTG
>NZ_JBEOVY010000223.1:0-12853 GCF_040295745.1 Saccharopolyspora sp. NPDC002686 | reverse complement strand
GCCGCCGCCGGCATGCCGCTGCCGGAACGCGTGGACGAGGACGGCTACGTGGGGGCGCTCACCGGAACCCCCGTCGAGGTGACGAAAGCGGAGCTGCACGGGCTGATGGTCCCGGCCAACGCCGAGATCGTGCTCGAGGGCTACATCGACCCTGTGGAAACCGACCTCGAAGGCCCGATGGGCGAGTACCACGGCTACCAGTTCACCGAGGGCACCCAGCAACCGATCTTCCACGTGGAGGCCGTGACGCACCGCGACGACCCGATCCTCCCGTTCTGCGTCGCGGGCATGCCCGCCGAGGAGAACCACACGATCTGGGGCACGATGATCTCGGCGTCGGCCCTCGACCTCCTCCGCAGCGCGGGACTTCCCGTCGACTTCGCGTGGTGCTCCTACGAAGCCGCCACCTGCTGGATCGTCCTCTCGATCGATCTCGACCAGCTCGCCCGGCAGCCCGTCGACGAGCAGGAACTCGTCACGCGGGTGGCGGAGGTCCTCTTCAACTCCCACGTCGGCTGGCTGGTCCCCAGGGTGCTGCTCGTCGCGAACGACGTCGACATCACCGACATCGACCAGGTCGTCTGGGCGATGGCGACCCGCTACCGCCCCGGCGCCAGCGAGCACCTGTTCCTCGACTCCCCCGGCATCCCGCTGGTCCCCTACCTGACGGAGGAGGACATCCGCGCGGGCCGCGGCGGCAAGTCGGTGACGAGCCTGCTCCAGCCGGAACAGCTCTCCGAAGGACGCACCCGGGGAATGCCCGCCGAGTTCAGGACTTCCTTCCCCCCGGAGGTCCAGGACCGCGTCGTCCAGCGCTGGCAGGAGTACGGATTCCCCGCGCCGACGGGAAATCCCGGCCGGAATCCGACGAAGTCCCGATCGGACCACAGTGGACGTTGATCAGGATCGGTCGGCGCCGGTCGTGCGGTTCTCCGGTGCGGTGCCGGCGAGGTGGGTGGCCGCCCAGGTGGCCAGGAGGGTCATGGCATCGGCCGAGGGCGTTCCCGGTTCGGGGCTGTAGACGGTGAGGACCAGGCCGGGATCCGCGGGCAGCGGCATCGTTTCGTAGGTGACCTCGAGGTCGCCCACGACGGGGTGGTGGAAGGCCTTGGTGCCGGTGTAGTGCAGGCGCACGTTGTGCTTGGCCCAGCGGACCCGGAACTCCTCGCTGCGGGTGGACAGCTCCCCGACCAGGTCCGAGATCCCCCGGTCGTGCGGATCGCGCCCGGCGTCGGTGCGCAGCAGGTTGACCGAGGTGTCGGCCATGAGGTCCCAGTCCGGGTAGAACTCCCGCGCCCGGGGGTCGAGGAAGCAGAACCGGACGAAGTTGACCGGCTTGCTCGGGTCGGGGTGCAGCGGATCGGGGTAGAGCGGGGAGTAGAAGGCGTAGGCCAGCTGGTTGCCGCACACCAGGTCGTGGCGGGCGTTGCGCACGAAGGCGGGCACCGCCATCGCGTCGAGCATGCGCTGCACCATCGGCCGGATGGTCTTCGTCCGCCGCCGGGGGCGCTGCGGGCTGGTGGTGGCGCTGCGGTGCAGGTCGAACAGGTGCGAGCGTTCGGCGTCGTCGAGCTGCAGCGCGCGGGCGAGCGCATCGAGCACGCTCTCGGAGACCGCGTTGACCTTCCCCCGCTCGATCTGGGTGTAGTAGTCGACCGAGAGCCCGGCCAGGGTGGCCACCTCCTGGCGGCGCAGCCCGGGCACGCGGCGCTTGGCCGCGTCGTAGACCGGCAGCCCGACCTGGTCGGGGGTGATCTTCGCCCGGCGCGACGCCAGGAACTCACCGATCTCCGCGTTGTGCTGCTTGCCCATGCCGCCGACGCTACGGCGCCCGCCCCGCCGCTGCCAGGTTCTGCGAAGGGGGTGCTGCCAGCACCCCCCTGAACTCCGCCTCCCACGTGCGCGACGTGCGGTGTTGCCTGGGTGCTGGACATCGGGAAGCACCCGGTCGACAGCCACCTGGAGGGACGGGGACGTTGAGCACATCGCTGCGCGGAGCCGGGGGCAGCACGCGGCTGCCCGGCGTGGTCCACGTGATCGCGGCGGGCATCTTCCTGATGGGCACCACCGAGTTCATGATCGCCGGGCTGCTGCCCGAGGCGGCCGCCGATCTGGGCGTGGACGTCGCCCGGGCCGGACTCCTGGTGTCCGCGTTCGCAGTGGGGATGATCGTCGGGCCACCGGTGATGGCGCTGGCCACGTTGCGCCTGCCCCAGCGCGCCACGCTGGTGCTGGCGTTGGCGGTGTTCGCGATCGGGCACGTCGTCGCGGCCTCGAGCAGCTCGTTCGCGGTGGTGACCGCCTCCCGGGTGGTCACCGCGCTGGCGACCGGGACGTTCTGGGCGGTCGGTGCTGTGGTGGCCACCTCGGCGGCCGGACCGGGGGCGAGCGCGCGGGCGCTGGCGGTGATGTCGGGCGGGCTGAGCCTGGCCGTGGTCGCCGGCGTGCCGCTGGGCACCTTCGCCGGTCAGCTCACCGGCTGGCGCGGGCCGTTCTGGATGCTGGCCGGTCTGGCGCTGCTGGCCGTCGGGGCAGTGCTGCGGTTCATGCCGAACTCCCCCGACGAGCGCGGCGCGGCGGTGTCGGTGCGCGCCGAGTTGGCCGCGCTCCGGCCGTGGCGGATGTGGGGCGTGCTGGGTGCGACCGTGCTCGCCCAGGCCGGGTTCCTCGGCGCCTACAGCTACATCAGCCCGCTGCTCACCGATCGGGCCGGGATCGCAGCGGGACTGGTGCCGCTGGTGCTGGTCGGGTTCGGGATCGGCGCGCTGGTGGGGACGGCGGCCGGCGGCCGCCTCGGTGACCGCTGGCCGCTGGCCACCATCGCCGGAGCGATCGCTTCGACCGCGTTGCTGCTGGTGCTGATCGCGTTCAACTCGACCCACCCGGTGGTCGTGGTGGCCCTGGTCGTGGTGCTCGGCGCTTCCGGGCTCGGAGCCAACCCGGTGCTGATCGCGCAGACGTTGCGCCACGCGGGCCGCGGTTCGGCGCTGGCGTCGTCGCTGGCCACTGCGGCGTTCAACCTGGGCACCGCCATCGGCGCCGCGCTGGCCGGCGCCACGCTGTCGACGTCCTGGCGCCTCGTCGGCCCCTCCGCGCTGGGCGCCGTCCTCGCCGCGTCCGCGCTGCTGCCGATCGGCGTGCTGGCGACCAGGACGCGACCAGCAGCGTCCGCCCATCACCGGCCCGAAGAAGTCCCCGCCCCGGCGAACTGACCTGCGGCGCGGGAGAACGAGCCGAACGACTCGGCTCGAGCAGTATCCGAAGATCGACCTCGCGGAGAGAAGAACAATGCTTGGTGTTGTCATGCACGGCCCTCGCGATGTGCGGGTGGAAGAGCGCAAGGATCCGGAGATCGTCCAGCCGACCGACGCGATCATCCGCCTGACCGCGGCGTGCGTGTGCGGCTCGGACCTGTGGCCCTACCGGGGCGTCGAGCACCTCGACGGTCCGACGCCGATGGGCCACGAGTACGTGGGCGTCGTCGAAGAAGTCGGCAGCGAGGTCGCGAACGTCGAGCCGGGCCAGTTCGTGGTCGGCTCGTTCTTCGCCTCCGACAACACCTGCGAGGTGTGCCGGGCCGGCTACCAGCCCTCCTGCCCGCACCGGGTGATCATGGGATCGATCGGCACGCAGGCGCAGCTGCTGCGCGTCCCGCTCGCCGACGGAACCCTGGTCGCCACCCCGGAACTCCCGCCGGCGGACCTCGTCCCGAGCCTGCTGGCCGCCTCGGACGTGCTCGGCACCGGCTGGTTCGGCGCCGAAGCCGCCCAGGTCGGGCCGGGCAAGACGGTCGCGGTCGTCGGCGACGGCGCGGTGGGGCTGCTGGCCGTCCTGGCCGCCGAGCGGATGGGCGCGGAGCGGATCATCGCGATGAGCCGCCACGAACCGCGCCAGCAGCTGGCCCGCGAGTTCGGTGCGACCGACGTCGTCGAAGAGCGCGGCGACGAGGGCGTGGCCAGGATCAAGGACCTGACCGGCGGGCTGGGCGCGCACAGCGTCGTCGAGGCGGTCGGCACCCAGGAGTCGATGATGCAGGCCATCCGCGCCACCCGCCCCGGTGGGCACGTCGGTTACGTCGGCGTCGCCCACGACGTGGCGCTGCCCGGCGACGAGCTGTTCTTCTCCCACGTGCACCTGCACGGCGGACCGGCCCCGGTGCGCCGGTTCCTGCCCGAGCTGATCGACCTGATCTGGCGGCGCGAGATCGACCCCGGCAAGGTCTTCGACCTCGCCCTCCCGCTGGAACGGGCGGCCGAGGGCTACCGGGCGATGGACGAGCGCCGCGCCATCAAGACCCTCCTCACCTTCTGACACCCGGAGGCCCGGTGGCAGCTCATCCGCTACCACCGGGCTTCCGTCCTAAATGGACCTTCCAGTCAGCACAGCTTCCGCAGCGCGTCGCGCACTGCGGCGAGGCCAGCTTCCGGTTCGTCCCAGAAGACCATGTGCCCGGCGCCGGGGACCTCGACGAGTTCGGCGGCGGGATTGGTCCTCGCCGCTTCCTGCGCACCGGCGGCGGTGACGACCGGGCTGTCGGAGCCGTGGACGAGGACCGACGGGGCCGGAACATCGGGCCAGAAGGCGAAGAAGTCCTCGGACTCGAACCCGGCGTGGGTGGCCGCCAGCGCGGTCCGCGAGCAGGAGGACAGCCAGCGGGCGCGCAGTTCCTGCTCCCGGCGGGGCCAGCGGGGCCAGGACTGCGCGACCTCGTCGGCGTCGGTGCCGCGGCGCGCCTGGTCGAGCTGGCGGAGGAAGGCCTCCAGGGTCGTGGGGTACGGGTCCCGGCCCGGGCCGCTCATCGGCGGGTCGACCAGAACGGTCCCCCGAAGTTCGTGCCTGCCGGTGGTCGCGGCCATCGCCGCGATCCGCGCGCCCATGGAGTGCCCGAGCAGGATCGGGCGTTCCAGCTCCAGCCCGGACACCACGGCGTCGACGTCCGCGGCGTAGCTGGCGAGGTCGTAGCCGCGCAGACCGTCCGATTCGGACGGCTCGTCGGAGAGGCCGCGGCCCCGGACGTCGAGCACGAGGGGGCGCACGAGGTCGGTCAGGCCCTGCGCCACGAAGTCCATCGTGATGGCAGGACTGGTGATGCCGGGCAGGACCAGCACCGGCACGCCGTCGGACGGCCCGTAGTCGAGCAGGTGCAGCCGGAGCGATCCCGAACGCACCCACCGGCTCACCGCGGGGACGTCGGCGAGATCGGCCAGCGCCGGCTGGCTCACGGTGCGGGCGGTCGGTGCTTCGGTCGGGAAGGACGTGGTCACGAGAGGCCTTTCTGCGTCGGTGGTTCGGCTCAGCTGCCGGCGCGCTGCCCGGCCGCCGCGAGCGGCTCCGAGGTACCTCGCCCGGACAGGCGGTCGAAGTAGGCCAGGGCGTCGTAGAGGCCGACGACGTCGGCGTACTTGGCCTGCAGGTCGAACAGGGCGGCATCGTGCGGGCCCCGCGCCCGGTCGCCGCAAGCTTCGCGCACCACGAGGGTGTTGAAGCCGCACTGCACGCCGTCGACGGCGGTGGCGCGGACGCAGCCGGAGGTGGTGGCGCCGCAGACCAGCAGGGTGTCGGTTCCCAGGCTGGTCAGCAAGGTGGCCAGGCCGGTTCCGTGGAACGCGGAGGCACCCTTCTTCAGGACGAGGTGGTCGCCGGGGTGCTGCTCGAGCCGGGGATCGAGAGCGACCTCATCGCTCCCTTCGCGCAGAGCGCGCATGCCAGGTGCTTTGCGGAGCCAGGCGATGGCGTCGCCGTCGGCTTCGGCGGGCGTGTAGCTGATCGCGGTGTAGATCACCGGCACGTCGTGCTGCCGGGCCGTGGTCGCGAGGACCGCCGCCGCGGTCACCTCCCGGGTGAGGTCGGATCCGGAGGCGAATCCGGTTTCGGTGAAGCCGCGGGTCAGGTCGACCACGACCAGCGCCGGGCGGCTGCCGCGGGGAACCGCGGCGCCGAACCCGGCCCGGTCGTAGGTGGCGTCGGTCTCGGCCCCGTGCAGGCCGGCGGGTCGGTCGTCATCGGCGGGCACGCTGCAACTCCTTGATCAGTTTGTCCTGGGTGCGGATCCGGCCGAGCAGCCAGCCCTGGAAGAAGCCGAGGGCCGCTGCGGCCGCCACCGCGGCGTATCGCCGGGTCTGGGGAGGCAGCAGCATCGCCAGCCCGTCGAGGGCTTCGCCGCTGCCGTTCGCAGCCGGGGTGGTGGTGCCGACCGGGGTTGCGGATGTCGCGGTGCTCGGCCCCTGCTGCAGCTGGACGGCGAGGTTGCGGGCGAACTGGTCCAGCAGCCGGTTGGACACGGTGCTGATCGCGCTCTTGCCGAACTGGGCGAGCTTTCCGCGCACGGACAGGTCGGTGTGCAGCTTGAGCGTCGCTCCCCCGGGAGCACCGACCACGGTCAGGGTGACATCGGCTTCGGCGTCGCCGTTGCCGTGGCTGTCGGCTCCCCGCGCGAGCAAGCGCAGTCGGCGGTCGGCGGCCGCGACCTCGCTGAACCGCACCGTGCCGGCGTAGGCGGCGCTGATCGGGCCGACCTTGAACTTGACGCGGCCGCGGTAGCTGTCGCCGTCGCGCCCGTCGAGGGTCGCGCCGGGCAGGCAGCCCGCCACCCGCTCGACGTCGTTGATCAGCGCGAACACGGCATCCGGGTCGGCCGGGACTTCGAGTTGGTTCTCCAGGATCACGGTGTCGCTTCCTTCTCGGCGGAGGTTCGGGCCGGGCAGGTGTCCGAAGTGGACCTCCTGCGCGCAGCGGTATCGGCAACTGCGTCGACGATCGTCTGGTAGCCCGTGCAGCGGCACAGGTTCGCCGAGACCGCCTCGCGGATCTCGTCGCGGTCGGCGTCCGGCTCCTGGGCCAGGAAACCCTCGGCGAGCATCAGGAACCCCGGTGTGCAGAACCCGCACTGCAGCCCGTGGTGGTCGCGGAAAGCGCGCTGCAGGTCGGAGAGCTCGCCGTCGTCGTCGAGCGATTCAACGGTGCGGATGTCGCAGTTCTCGGCTTGCACGGCGAACATCAGGCAGGCCCGCACCGGTTCGCCGTCGACCAGGACGGTGCACGCCCCGCACACCCCGTGCTCGCACCCGACGTGGGTGCCGGTCAGGCCGAGGTCGTGGCGCAGTGCGTCGATCAGGGTCTTCCGGGGTTCGACCAGGGCTTCGTGCGCTGCTCCGTTGACGGTCAGCCCGATCAGGTGTCGCTCGCTCATGACGGGGTGGTCGCCTCCTCTCGGCCGGACGGCTGCGGGGAGCGGGCCGCGTCCAGCGCGGCCAGCACGGTCTGCGGGTGCACGGGAGTCGTGTCGAGCTCGACCCCGGTGTGGCGCAGGGCGTCGTTGATCGCGTTCAGCACCGCGGCCGGAGCACCGATCGTGCCGCCCTCGCCGGCCCCCTTGGCGCCGCTTTCGGTGAAGGCGCAAGGGGTTTCGAGGTGGGTGACGGTGATGTCCGGGATCTCGGTCGCGGTCGGGACGAGGTAGTCGATGAAGCTGGCCGCCGAGGGCTCGCCGTTGTCGGCGTAGGTGACCTCCTCGAACAGCGCTCCGGCGATGCCCTGGGCGATCCCGCCGCGGCACTGGCCGTCGACGACCTGCGGGTGGATCACCACACCGCAGTCCTCCACGCAGGCGTAGCGCAGGATCTTCAGCTGCCCGGTGCCCGGATCGGCCTCGACCACCACGGCGTGGGTGGCGTTGGAGAACGTGCCGTCACCGGCGACGTCGAAGCTCGCGGTCGCCGTCAACGTCGGTTCGACGCCCTTGGGCAGCAGGTGGCTGCGCAGGTAGGCCACGTCCGCGATGTCCTCGAAGGACACCCGCCGAGCGGGGTCGTCGATCTGGACGACTCCCCCGTCCCCGTCCAGGCGGACGTTGTCCGCGCTGGTCTTGAGCAGGTGCGCGGCGATGGTGCGCAGGAGCTCGCCCAGACGTCCGGCCGCGACGGACACCGCGGAGCCGCCGATGGTCACCGACCGGGAGGCGAACGTGCCCCACCCGTAGGCGATGCGCTCGGTGTCGCCCTGCCGCAGCTTGACCTTGTCCAGGTCCAGTCCCAGCCGGTCGGCCACGATCTGCGCGAGGGTCGTCTCGTGCGACTGCCCGTGGTTCATCGTGCCGCTGGTGACCACCACCGATCCCGTGGTGTCCATCCGGATCTCGGAGATGTCGAACCCCGGGACGACCTGCATCTTGCGCTTGGCGAAGGCGTCGGAGCCGTAACCGGTCCGCTCGGAGAAGCAGCAGTAGCCGATGCCGACGTGCCGTCCCTCGGCGGCGGCCCGCTCCCGGAACTCGTACCAGCCCTCGTCGCGGAGGGTCGTCTCGGCGATGTCGAGCGATTCCCGGTAGGTGCCGGGGTCGTAGGTGACGTCGTTGACGCCGGTGTAGGGGAATTCGGTGATCACGTTGCGCCGGCGGATCTCGACCGGGTCGATGCCGAGTTCGCGCGCGGCGCGTTCCATCACGCGTTCCACCGCCATCACGTACTGCGGGCGACTGACCCCGCGATAGGGCGCGGTCGGTGCCTTGTTGCTGGTGATCGCGCGGCCGCGGACCCGGTAGGCGGGCACGCGGTAGACGCCCGGCATCTCGGCGGAGGCCATCAGCGGTTCGATACCGGCGGTGAACGGGTAGCAGGAGTAGGCGCCCATGTCGCAGACGACGTCGACGTCCAGGGCGGTGATCCGGCCCTCGGCGTCGAACGCCGCGCGGGTGCGGTAGCGCTGCTCGCGGGCCAGGAACGCCGCGGTCAGCGCCTCCCTGCGGTCTTCGATCCACTTCACCGGCCGGTCCAGTTCCCGGGCCGCCGCCGCGACCGCGATCTCCTCGCGGCCGACCACGCACTTCTGGCCGAACCCGCCGCCCATGTCGGGGACGGTGACCCGCACGGCGCGCTCCGGCATGCGCAGCGAGCGGGCCAGCACGGTGCGCACCTGGTGCGGGACCTGGGTGCAGGTCTGCACCAGCAGCTGGTCGTCGCGGTCGTCCCAGGAGGCGACCACGCCGCGGGTTTCCAGCGGCAGCGCGTTCTGCCGCCCGGTTCGCGTGACGACCTCGACCACGCACCCAGGACCGGACTCAGCGGCCTCGAACGCGGAGTCGACACCGGGCGTGTCGAACATCGACACGTCGAGGAGGACGTTCCCGGGCGCTTCCTCGTGCACGAGCGGTGCGTCCGGGGCGAACGCGGTCTCCTCCGACACGACCGCGCCGAACGGCTCGTAACTCACCACCGCGGCTTCGATGCCGTCCTCCGCGCTGTACGGGTCGCGGGCGATGACCACGGCCACGGGTTCTCCGACGAAGCGCACCTTCTCCTTGGCGAGGACGGGCATCGCGGTGGGCGCGAACTCCTCCTGCGGGCGGTCGAGCAACGCCACGATGTCGCCGAGGCCGAGGTCTTCCGCGGTGTAGGCGGCGACGACGCCCTCGACCTCGCGGACCGCGGACAGGTCGATGTCGAGGATCCGGCCGTGCGCGACGGTGGAGCGGACGAAACCCGCGTGCAGCATCCCGGTCAGCTGGACGTCGTCGATGAACCGCCCTCGACCGCGCAGCAGGCGCGGGTCCTCGCGCCGGGGGACGGCGGTCCCGACCCAGCGATTCCCTTCGGACTGCGCAGTCATCGCGCCACTCCCCTCTCCCACGCCTCGTGCAGGGCCTGGACGACGAGCGTCCGGGTGAGCCGGCGGCGGTAGGCGCTGGTGCCGGCTGCGTCGTCGGGGGGATCGATGGCCGCGGCGGCAGCGTCCGCGCACTCGTCGAAGAGGTCCGGCCCGGGGACGCCACCGGCCAGGACGGCCTCGGCCTCGGGAACCCGGACGGGCGCCGGGGCCACGCCACCGAGGACGACCCGACCGCCGGTCAGCCGGTTCCCGTCGGCGGCGTCGAGCGCGACCGCCGCGTCGACGGTCGCGAAATCCCCGTGGCGGCGGGCGAATTCGGTGAGCGCGGCCCGCGGCGCCGGGCGGGTGAAGCGCACTTCCACGACGACTTCGTCGGGTTCGACGGCCGTGGCGTAGAACCCGTAGAACATCTCGGCCGCCGGGATCTCCCGCTTCCCGTTCGGGCCTTCGGCGACGATCACCGCGTCGAGCAGCAGCGCGAGCAGGCACCACTCGGCGGTGGCGTCGCCGTGCACGATGCTGCCCGCGACCGTGCCCCGGGAGCGGATCGGCAGGTGCCCCACCCACCGCATGGCCCGGGAGATCACGTCGAACTCCGTACCCAAGGTGCGGCCGGAGGTCTCGACCGCGCGATGGGTGCTCAACGCCCCGATCCGGAGTTGCGAGCCGTCGCGCCGGATCGAGCTCATCGCCGGATCGCGCCGCAGCGGTCCCAGGTCGACCAGGACGGTCGGCCGGGCGAGCCGGAAGTTCATCATCGGGATCAGGCTCTGGCCCCCGGCGATGAGCTTCGGCTCCTGACCCGCCGCGGCGAGCTCGCCGAGCAGGCCGACGGCATCGGCGACGTCATGCGCCCGGTAGTAGCTGAACGCAGCGGGCTTCACGCGGTCAACCTCCTCGTCCGTTGTTCGACATCTGCGGATTTCCCCGTCAGCGCGCCGAAGTCTCCGTCGTCGCGGTGGTTCGCACAACCGTCGGCTCGGCTCCGGCAACGGTGATGCGGTCGAGTTCGCGACCGCGGGTCTCCGGCGCGGCGACCGTCATGAACACGACCGCGGCCACCACGAGCACACCGAGCACCGTGAAGGTCAGCGGCAGGCCCAGCACCGGCCACAGCACGCTGCCGAACAGCAACGGGGCGAAACCGGTGACGGCGCGGCTCGACGAGGAAGCCCAGCCGAAGCCCGAGGCGCGCAGCTCGGTCGGGTAGAGCTCGGAGACGTAGGCGTACATGACCGGGATGACCACCAGGGAGAACAGGCCGAAAGCACCGATCGCCACGACCGCCAGGGACGGTGTTCCCAGCAGCAACGAGAACACCACCAGCATCACCGACATCACCGGCCCCGCGGTCGCGATGACCCGCTTGCGGCCCACCCTGTCGACGACGAGCACCGCCAGTGCGACGCCGACGATGCCCACCGCGTTCATCAGCGCGGTGGAGGCGAAGGCCGCGATCTCGCCGAAGCCCTCCGCCTTCAGGATCGACGGCATCCAGCTCAGCGCGGCGTAGTAGACCAGCATGACGCTGGTGAACAGCACCCACGACACCGCCGTGATCCGCGGGTTGAAGGCCCACACCCGGCGCAGCTGGTCGAACGCCGCCGCCACCGCGCCGCCGCGGGTGTCCTCCACGACCGCCGCTGGGATCACGTAGGGCTCGGGCGTCGCTCCGGTGCGGCGGACGAGATCGTCGATGACCGCGCGAGCTTCCTCCTCGCGCCCCTTGCGGACCAGGTACAGCGGGGACTCCGGAACACCGCGCCGCACCCAGATCAGCAGCAGCGCAGGCAGGATCATCAGCACCAGCATCCAGCGCCAGTTCCCGTGCACCGGGACGAGCAGCGTCGCCGAGACACCGGCCAGCGTGGTCCCCACCGGCCACCAGCCATCCATCGCAGAGAGCACCCGCCCGCGTTGGCGGCGGGGCGAGAACTCGCTGACGATCGCGTAGTCGACCGGGATGCACCCGCCGAGCCCGACTCCGGCGAGGAAGCGCAGGAGCAGGAAGACCTCCAGGTTCGGGGAGAGCGCCCCGACCGCGGAGAACAGCGCGAACAGCAGCAGCGTGATGCTGAAGGCCCGCTTGCGGCCGATGCGGTCGGCCACCGTCCCCCAGGCCACCGCGCCGACCGCCATGCCGATCAGGTTGGCGGTGGCCACCAGTCCCTTCTGCCCCGGCGAGAGCCCGAACTCGGTTCCCACCAGCGGGGTCAGGAACCCGTTCAGCGCCACGTCCCAGGCGTCGAACATGTAGCCCAGCCCGCCGATCAGGAAGATCTTGCCTTGCACACCCCATCTCCAGGGCAGGTCCTGGACGACTTGGTCTCCGGTACGCATGAGTCCCTCCGTGGTGAGGTCGCGTCGGCGTCGCGCGTCAGCGGGCGAACTGGTATTGGATGGATTCGGTGTCCGGGTCCGTGAGCGGGCTGCCGTTCCAGAGCCAGTCGTAGGACACGTCGGACTCGCCGTCGAAGCGGCGCAGCTTCTCGTCGCGCTCGCGCTGCTCCGGCCCGTCGGGCAGGTGGTAGAAGCTCATGTTCTGCAGGGACGCGTCCTGGACCATGCCCGCGTGCTTGGCCCGTCGATCGACGTAGCGGATCAGGGCCGCCTCGATCCCGTCGCGGGTCACCCGGCCGAGCTCCTCGGCGAGCACGGCCGCGTCCTCCATCGCCTGGGAAGCGCCCTGTGCCTGGTAGGGCAGCATCGCGTGGCAGGCATCGCCGAGCAAGGCGATTCGCCCGTCGACCCAGACCGGGTCGCGGCGCCGGCGGTACATCGCCCACACCGACACGTCCTCGTCCTTGGCCTTGGCCAGCACCGCCGGGACGCGGTCGTCCCACTCCTCGTACTCCGCGGCGAGCTGCGCCGCGGTGGCCGGGCCGCTCCAGTCCCGGGCGATCTCCTCGGTGCACGGGACGATCGCGACGACGTTGAGGTACTGGCCGCCGCGGATCATGTAGTGCACCAGGTGCTTGTCCGGGCCGTACCAGATCGTGGAGTGGAAGCGGTCCACGAGGAACCGGGTCGCCGGGTCCGCGGCCACCAGGTCGCCGGGGATCAGCGCGCGGTAGGCCATCTCCCCGGAGAACTCGAGGGTGTCGTCGAAGCCCGCCAGGTCCCGCACCGCGGACCGGATGCCGTCCGCCCCGACCACGAGGTCCCCGGCGAACCGCCGGCCATCAGCGGTCAGCACCGCCGGGCGCACCGGATCGGTGCGGTCGAGGTCGACCACCTGCGCCGAGGTGGC
>NZ_JBEOVY010000222.1:0-12858 GCF_040295745.1 Saccharopolyspora sp. NPDC002686 | reverse complement strand
GACTGTTCGCCGCGGCCGCGAGAAGTTGCACTACCTGAACGCCGCACCGATCAACGCGATCGCCGACCGCTGGATGCACCAGTACGACCGGCAGCTCCAACGTCGCCGGGGTCGGCGAGGGCACCTACGGTTCGGCCGCGGCCCAGGTCTCCCACCCGGCCAAGCAAGGCCTCGTGCAGTGCTTCTCGATCTACATCGACACCCTGTTCATCTGCATGGCGACCGGGCTGATGATCATCGTGACCGGCGCCTACAACGTCGAGCCGGCCGGTGGTCCTGCGCTGGCGACGAACCTGCCGGGCGTCGAAGCGGGCCCGGCCTACACCCAGGCGGCGATGGACTCGGTGTTCTTCGGCGCGGGCGGCCCGTTCGTCGCGGTGGCGATCGCGCTGTTCGCGTTCTCGACGCTGGTGGCCTTCTACTACATCAGCGAGACGAACCTGACCTACGTGCTCGGCCGCACCCCGACGACGGCCACCGCGATCCTCAAGACCGTCCTGCTGGGCATGACGTTCTGGGGAGCGGTGCAGTCCGCCGACCTGATCTGGGCGATCGGCGACGTCGGCTACGCGGCGCTGGCGTGGGTCAACATGCTGTGCCTGCTGCTGCTGGCCAAACCGGCCCTCCGGGCCCTGCGCGACTTCGACGCCCAACGACGTCGCGGCCAGGACCCGACCTTCGACCCGGCATCGATCGGCCTGACCGACCTCGAATGCTGGGGAACAGCAACCACTTCGGTGAAGCAACGCGACTGATCACCGCACGGCCCGGTCGGTTCCGCTTCGGACCGGCTGGGCCGTGCCGCGAGACCTTCTCCGGGACCGCAGTTTCAATTGAAACTGCAGATCTTCGATGCGCGGCGCAGGAGCTCGTGATGCGGGCTCCGCCCGTCCGGCGGTGGTGGTCGCCGGACGGGCGGAACCGGTCAGAGGACCTTGTCCAGGAAGGCGCGGATCCGGGGGTTGGTGTTGTCGTCGGAGAAGAACTCGTCCGGTGGGAGGTCGGCGACGATGTTCCCGCCGTCGACGAACACGACGCGGTCGGCGACCTTGCGGGCGAAGCCCATCTCGTGGGTGACGACGACCATGGTCATGCCGTCGTCGGCGAGCTCGGACATGATGTCCAGGACGTCCTGGACGACCTCCGGGTCCAGCGCGGACGTCGGTTCGTCGAAGAGCATCAGCTTCGGGTCCATCGCGGCGGCGCGGACGATCGCGACGCGCTGCTTCTGCCCGCCGGACAGCCTGTTCGGGTGGGCGTCGGCGCGTTCGAGCATGCCGACGCGCTCCAGCAGGCGGCGGGCCTTCGCCTCGGCCTCGGCCTTCGACCTCTTGAGCACGTTCATCTGGGGCAGCACGACGTTGCGCAGCACGGTCATGTTGGGGAACAGGTTGAAGTGCTGGAACACCATGCCCATCCGGGACCGCAGCCGGTTGAGGTCGACACCGCGGCCGGTCAGCTCCTCGCCGTCGAAGCGCACGCTGCCGGCGGTCGGGGTTTCCAGCAGGTTCAGGCAGCGCAGGAAGGTGGACTTGCCGCCGCCGCTGGGGCCGATCACCGCGACCACCTGGCCGGGCTCGATGGTGAAGTCGATCCCGCGCAGCACCTCGACCTCGCCGTAGCTCTTGGTCAGGTCCTTGACTTCGAGTAGTGCCATCAGATGTACACCGCCATCTTCTTCTCGATGGTGCTCGTCGCGAAACCGATGAGGTTGGTGATCAGGTAGTAGATGAGGCCGATGAACAGGTAGACCGTCAACGCGTCGAACGTGCGGGAGATGATGGTCTGCCCCACCAGGAACAGCTCGTGGATGGTCACGAACGACACCAGCGCCGAGTTCTTCGTCATCGACACGAACTCGTTGCCCAGCGGCGGGAGCATGCGCAGGAACGCCTGCGGGATGATCACGTGGCGCATCGCCGCGGCGTGCGACATCCCGCACGACCGCGACGCTTCCAGCTGACCGCGATCGACGGACTGCACGGCACCGCGGAAGATCTCGGTCACGTACGAGCCGCTGTAGAGCCCGAGGGCGATGATCCCGGCGGCCATCGGGGGCAGCTGCAGACCGAGCTGCGGGAGTCCGAAGTAGATGAAGAACAGCTGGACCACGAACGGAGTTCCGCGGATCACCGAGACGTAGGCGGTGCCCAGCCACCGCAGCGGTGCGATCCGGCTGAGCTTGGCGAAACCGCCGATGGTGCCGAGCAGCAGGCTCAGCACCAGGGCGCTCAGGATGACCTTGAGGCTGACCAGCAGGCCCTGCCAGATCTGGCCCGAGGACTCGACGATGGTGGTGACGTTGAACAGCGGGTGTTCGGCCGGCTTGGCGGCGGTGGCCTCCGCGCCGAACCACTTGTCGGTGGTCTGCTGGTAGGAGCCGTCGTCGCGCATCTGCTTGAGCGCGGTGTTGAACGCGTCCCGCAGGGCCGGATCGGCCTTCTGGAAGGCGTAGCCGTAGTTCTCCTCGGTCAGCCGGTCGCCGACCTGCTTGAGACCGCCCTGCTGGGCGATGAAGTACTTGCCGCCCGGGGCGCCGGTCACCACGGCGTCGGCCTGCCCCAGCCGCGCCGACGAGAACATCTGCTCGTTGGTCTGCACGGTGATCAGCTGCGCGGCGGGCTGGTGCTGCTTGAGCCACTCGACGGACTTCGTGCCCACCTGGACGGCGACCCGCTTGCCCGCCAGGTCCTTCAGCGAGCCGATCGAGTTGTCCTTCTCGTTGGCGAAGATGGCGAGGCCGCCGGGGTAGTAGACATCGGTGAAATCAACGGCTTTGGCGCGCTCGGCGCTGATGTAGATCGCCGAGGCGCCCACGTCGATCTGGTTGGCCTGCAGCGCGGGAACGATGTTGCCGAACGGCATCTGGACGAACTCGACGTTCTTGATCCCGGCCCGGGCGGCCAGCGCCCGGACCAGGTCGACGTCGAAACCGAGCTGGTTGCCGCCGGCATCGGTGAACTCGAACGGCGGGAAGGTCGCGTCGGTGCCGACCCGCAGCGGGACCTGGCCGGACCGCAGTGCCGCGAGCTTGTCGGTGGGAGGAGGTTCTTGCGCGGTCGCCGCGCTCGTGGGCACGAGCACGAGCAGACAGGTGAGGAGTGCGGTCGCTAACCGCGCCCAGGTCCGCTGACGGGGCATCTCAGTGTCCTTCCGGGACAGATCGGTCGGCAGCGCCCATCGTGATCGTGTGCACGAGGCGGGCCGCGATCCGAGCGGTGCGGTGGTCGATGTCGTAGGTGGGGTTCAGCTCGGTGATGTCGGCCAGCACGAGCTTCGGGTCGTCGCCGACCAGCCGGCACACTTCGACGACGACAGCGGCGGGTACGCCGAGGGTCGAAGGGGCGCTGACTCCGGGCGCCTGCGCGGCGGGGAGCACGTCGAGATCGATCGACAGGTACAGCGCGTCGACGTCCGCGGTGAAGGCCCGGACGAACTCGAGGACGTCCTCGACGTGCCGCTCCTGGCAGTCGAGGTCCAGCAGGTGGCGGACGCCGAGCTCGGCCGCCGTGGTGAACAGCGCGGCGGTGTTGCCCGGCTGGCTGATCCCGATCGCCGCGTAGGTGAACTCGGCGCCGCGCTCGGCTTCGGCGGCGGCGATCTGCCGGAACGGGGTGCCGGACGACGGGCGCTCGGCTTCTCGCAGGTCGAAGTGCGCGTCGAGGTTGAGCACGCCGAGGCGCCGTCCGTCCAGCAGGCCGCTGCGCGCGAGCCCGAGGTAGGAGCCGTAGGCCGTTTCGTGCCCGCCGCCGAGCATGAACGGGAGGTTTCCGGCGCCCAGTTGTGCCGCGACAGCTCCGGCGAGGTCGTCCTGCGCCGCTTCGAGGGCATCACCGGTGACGGCAACATCGCCGGCGTCGTGCACGACGACCTCCGGCGGGATCGCGAACGAACCCAGCGCGGCGCGGATCGCGCCAGGGCCCGCCTGCGCGCCCGGACGGCCACCGTTGCGGCGGACTCCGATGTCGCTGGGGAAACCGATCAGCGAAACGCCGGCGGTACCGGGGGATTCGCCGATCGCGTTGTGCCACCTGCGATGTTCCGGCCCGGGTCCGTCCGTGCGCCCGGTCCACTCCGGAGCGGCTGTGCTCACGCGTACGCCTCCAGTCTGCTGATGTCCTGCGCTGCGGCGTGGGTGAGCGTGATGAGGGATTCGCGTCGCGCTCGGACGCGGAAATCCGGGGCCATCGTGCTGACCACGCCGACGAGGTCGTGCTTGCGGCCCAGCACGGGCACGCTCACGCCCCACACCCCGGGATCGACCTGACCGACGCTGATCGCGAAGCCCTGGTCCCGCACGCGGCGCAGGTCGACCTCCAACTTCTCGACCTGCGCGGTGCTCAGCCCGTGCGCTGCGGCGGCACGCTCGACCCGGTCCGCGGGGAGGTGCGCCAGCAGGGCTTGTGCGCTCGCACCGAAGGTGAGCGGTTTGCTCAGCCCGGGGGAGAAGCTGCACCGGATGACCCGCGTTCCCTCGGCGGCTTCGATGCAGAGCACGTCGTTGTCGCGGGCGATGAGGAACGCGGCGAGTTCGTCGGTGTCGGTGGCCAACCGCCGGAGCCGGAGTCGCACGCCGCCTTGGCTGAGCACTTCGCGCCGGTAGTTCTCGGCCATCTGCACCGTCAGCGATCCAGCGCAGTAGCGGCCGCGGGTGCGTCCCTGGTGCACCAGGCCGATCTCGACGAACGCCGTCAGGTGCCGGTACACGGCGCTGGAGGGAATGCCGGTGCGGGCGGAGATCTCCTCCGCGGTCACGCTCTCCTGCTCGGCGAACACCGCCAGGATCTGCGCAGCTCGTCTACCGGCCTTCCGGTTCGTTTCCGGGCTGGTCACGGCGGGGACAGTACGTCGGCGGTGTGCGGCTGCCCAGTTATTTCTCCCAGTGACTGGGAATGTTATTCCCAGTATTCGAACGGATGCGGAGCGGAACCGCCACGAGGTCTCCGACCGTGCCCGGCCGACTACTCGTGGTGAAACTGCGGCCGGAAAGCCTTGCGCGCGAAGTGGTTTCGCCCGTGTTCGGAAGTTTGTCCGGGCTCTGAAGCAGTTCCGCCCGCCCGGCAGCGGTGATATCCGGGCGGGCGGTGCGGTGGATCAGGCGAAGATGATGCCTTCGTCGAGTTCGCCGCGGATCTCGGTGCCGACCTTGCGGGCCAGCAGGTCGTCGAGGCGGTCGAGCGGGCCGATGAGGGCCCGGCCGCCGGCTCGGGCCACGCGGATCGCGGCGTCGACCTTCGGCTTCATGGAGCCTTCGGCGAAGGCGAGCTCGGAGATCGCGTCCGCCGAGGCGGTCAGGATGTCGCGCTGCTGCGGGGTTCCCCAGTTCTCGCTGACGTAGTCGCCGTCGGTGAGCATGATCAGCGTGTCAGCTTCGAGCTCGGCGGCCAGCGCGGCGCTCGCGAGGTCCTTGTCGACGACCGCCTGCATGCCCGCCTCGCGCCCCTTCGAATCGGTCTTGACGGGGACGCCGCCGCCACCGACGCACACGACGAGCCGGTTGTTCTCCAGCAGTAGCCGGACCATCGGCGCCTGCACCACGCGGACCGGGTTCGGCGAGGGGACGACGCGGCGGAAGTTGGCGCCGTCGCGGGCGATCGTCCAGCGGTACTCGGCCGCCGCCTCGGCCGCGTCCTGCGCGGAGTAGGTCGGGCCGATCAGCTTCGTCGGCCGGTCGAAGGCCGGGTCGTCCTCGTCGACGACGGTCGTGGTGAGCACCGCCGCGACCTCGCGCTCGCCGCCGAGGGCGTTGGTGAGCTCCTGCTGGACGACGTAGCCGATCATGCCCTGGGTCTCGGCGCCGAGGATGTCCAGGGGGTAGGCGGCGACGTCCTGGTAGGCGAGGTTCTGCAGGGCGAGTAGTCCGACCTGCGGCCCGTTGCCGTGGGTGATGACGACCTCGTGCTCGCGCGCCAGCCCGGCCAGCGCCTGGCAGGTCGACTTCACGTTGGCCCGCAGCCGGTCGGCGGTCATCGGTTCCCCGCGCCTGGCCAGGGCGTTCCCGCCCAGTGCCACAACAACTCGCATGCGTGCTTCTCCTCCGCTGGTCCCTGATGCGACTTGCTGTCGCAGACACTGGGTAATGGTATACCATTTTATGGGACGTCGACGTCTCGAAGTGGCAAGCAGGGGTGGTTCGGATGCACGCGCTCTCCGCCGCCGGGCGCGCTCTCTCGATCGACGAGGAGGCGGCCGGCTACCTCCTCGCGCACCCCGGGATCGGTCGCGTTCATTCGGTCTTCGACCGGGTGGTGAACGTGATTTCCGACAAAGATCGGCTCATAGCACTGTGTTCGGCCGAGATGGACGATGCGCCGTGGAGTGTTCGGGTCGACGTCGAGGGCTGGGCGGAGTGGCGGCTCGCGGCGGGTGATCGCGTCCGGTTGTCCGCCGCGGCGATCGCGTTCGCGGGCGGTTCGTCGCGGATCGTCCGAATCGACGGGGCTCGCAAATGGTATACAAAAGCCATTCCCGTCGAACTCGGGCACGGCGAACCGGGCAGGCGGGCCGGGGCGCTCGCCGCGTTCCTCGACGTGCACGGCGTCGACGGGGGAGTGCGGACCTCCGGTGCGGCGGCCACGGTCTTCGAAGCCCAGATCCAGGAGCAACTGGCACGCGGGTGCGCAGCGCTGGTCACCGCGGTCCGCGGCGAGGACGGCCCAGCCGTGGTCGCTGCCGCGACGAGCCTGCTCGGGCTCGGACCCGGGCTGACCCCGGCCGGCGACGACTTCCTCACCGGAATCGCGCTGCTCGCCGCACAACCGCACAGCACCTTGTCGTGGATCAACCCGCTCATCGGGCAGGCCCTCGACGACGGCCCGGAGCGGACGACCCCGCTGAGCCGCGCCACCCTCCGCGCCGCACTCCGCGGACGCGCCCGTCAAGGCCTGCTCGACCTGCTGCGCGTGCTGCTCGATCCGGCCCCGGTCGGCGACGAGCTCCTGGCGCGGCAGCTCCGGCTCCACGCCGGCCCGGTGGTGGGCATCGGCCACACGTCCGGAACCGACATCCTGTCCGGCCTGCTGGCCGGGTTCCGACTGGAAGAAGAACTGAGAGGTTTCATGTGACTGCCACCGCAGTGATCAAGGAGAACACCTACTTCGATTCGGTGTCCCTGATGTCGATCTCGACCAAGGCGAACCAGATCGACGGCGTGGACCAGGCCTTCGTGGCGATGGCGACCGAGATGAACAAGGGGGTGCTGGACAACCTCGACCTGCTCACCCCCGAGCTCGCGGCCGCCGGCAACGGCGACCTCATGATCGTCGCGGTCACCGGCGACGGCGTGGACACCGACGACGTGATCGCCCAGATCGAAGGACTGCTCGCCCGCAAGGCCCCGGCCGGTGGCGAGGCGAAGGTCGGCTACCGCACGATCTCCTCGGCCGCGCAGGGCGAGCCGGGCGCGAACCTCGCGGTCATCGCGGTCAACGGCGCGTTCGCCGCCCGCGAGGCGCGCAAGGCGCTCGAGAACGACCTGCACGTGATCATGTTCAGCGACAACGTCGACGTCGCCGACGAGATCGAGCTGAAGAACCTGGCCCACGACAAGGGCCTGCTGATGATGGGCCCCGACTGCGGCACGGCCATCATCAACAACGTCGGGCTCTGCTTCGCCAACGCTGTCCGCCCCGGCACGATCGGCATCGTCGCCGCTTCCGGCACCGGCTCGCAGGAGGTGAGCGTCCGGATCCACGCACTGGGCGGCGGGATCTCGCAGCTCCTCGGCACCGGCGGTCGCGACCTGTCCGCCGAGGTCGGCGGCATCATGATGATCGACGGCATCCGCGCCCTCGCGCAGGACCCGAAGACCGAAGCCATCGTGCTGGTGTCCAAGCCCCCGGCGCCCGAGGTGGAGGAGAAGGTCCTCGCGGAGATCGCCGCGGCGGGCAAGCCCGTCGTCGTGTACTTCATCAACGGTTCCGAGGCGGCCGTGACCGCGGCCGGCGGCCACTTCGCGTCGAGCAGCCAGGACGCCGCGCTGCAGGCCGTCCGCCTCACCGCGGTCCCGGACGCCGCGGTGCCCGAGCTCGACCAGGACCGGGTCGCCGAGGTGCGCGGCAAGCTCGGCTCGGAGCAGCGGTTCGTGCGCGGCCTGTTCTGCGGCGGCACGCTGTGCGACGAGTCGATGTACGCGCTGCTCGACGACGGCGAAGAGGTCTTCAGCAACATCCAGAAGGACGCGGATTTCGTCCTGCGCGCCAAGGACACCAGCACCGGGCACACGTTCCTGGACTTCGGCGACGACGAGTTCACCAACGGCCGCCCGCACCCGATGATCGACCCGTCGCTGCGCCTGGAGCGCCTGGTCCAGGAGGCCGCGGACCCGACCGTCGCCGCGATCGTCATGGACTTCGTGCTCGGCTTCGGCTCCCACGAGGACCCGGTCGGCGTCACCCTCCCGGCCATCGCCGAGGCGAAGCGCATCGCCGCCGACGCCGGACGCCACCTGGAGATCGTCGGCTACGTGCTCGGCACCGACATCGACGCGCCGTCGCTGAACGAGCAGGTCGCGGCCCTCGAAGCTGCCGGGGTCACCGTCACCCGCAGCAGCACCGAAACCGGCCGGTTCGCCCGCGCCATCACCCGGAAGGACTCCCGCGCATGAGCACCCCCACCACCCAGCTGTTCAGCAACGACCTCAACGTCATCAACGTCGGCCTGCAGATGTTCGAGGACGACATCGCCGCGCAAGGCGGCACCGTCACGACGCTCGACTGGACGCCGCCCGGCAACGGCAAGCCCGAGGTGATCGCCGCCCTCGACGTGCTCGAGCGCCCCGAGATCAAGGCGAAGATCGAGGCGGCGAACGCCGAAGCGGCCGACCGGGTCATGAACGCCAAGCCGATGCTGGTCGGTTTCGGCCGGGCCATCGACGTCGTGCCCGGCATGACGCCGACCACCATCATCCACGCCGGCCCGCCGATCGAGTTCGAGCGGATGTCCGGTCCGATGAAGGGCGCCGTGACCGGAGCGCTGGTATTCGAGGGCCTGGCGAAGGACCTGGAGGAGGCCGCGGAGGTCGCCGCGTCCGGGAAGATCACCTTCTCGCCGTGCCACGAGCACGACTGCGTCGGCTCGATGGCCGGTGTCACCTCGGCGTCGATGTACATGCACGTCCTGCACAACGAGACGCACGGCAACTACTCCTACACCAACCTGTCGGAGCAGATGGCCAAGATCCTGCGGATGGGCGCCAACGACGAGAGCGTCGTCGAGCGGCTGATCTGGATGCGCGACGTCCTCGGCCCCATGCTCAAGGAGGCCATGGAGATCGGCGGCCCGATCGACCTGCGCCTGCTGCTCGCGCAGGCCCTGCACATGGGCGACGAGGCGCACAACCGCAACAACGCCGGCACGCTGCTGTTCTTCCAAGCGCTGGCGCCGTCGCTGCTGCGCACCAGCTTCACCACGGAGCAGAAGAAGGAGGTCTTCGACTTCATCGCGAGCTCCGACTACTTCTCCGGCCCGGTGTGGTTGGCGATGGCCAAGGCCGGTTTGGACGCCGCGCACGGCATCGAGAACTCCACAGTGGTCACCACGATGGCCCGCAACGGCGTCGAGTTCGGCATCCGGGTGAGCGGCCTGGGCGGCAACCACTGGCTGACCGGCCCGGCGCAGAAGGTCGTCGGCCCGATGTTCGCCGGCTACAAGCCCGAGGACTCCGGTCTCGACATCGGTGACTCCGCGATCAGCGAGACCTTCGGTTTCGGTGGTTTCGCGATGGCCGCCGCCCCGGCGATCGTCGCCCTGGTCGGCGGCACCGTCGAGGAGGCCGTCGCCTACACCCGGGACATGGCGCAGATCACCACGGCGGAGAACCCGAACCTGACGATCCCGTCGCTGGGCTTCCAGGGCCTGCCGACCGCGATCGACGTGCGCAAGGTCCTCGACACCGGGATCCTGCCTGTCATCAACACCGCCATCGCGCACAAGGAAGCGGGCATCGGCATGATCGGCGCCGGTATCACGCACCCGCCGGCGGAGGTCTTCGAGAAGGCCGTCATCGCCCTCGCCGAGAAGCTCGCCCCCAGCGCGGAACCGCGGGCATGACAGCGGGGGAGGCGCAGGAAGAGCACGCCGGTCTCGAACTCGAGTCGGAGTTCGAGCACAGCCCGGTGCCGCCGACGCACCGGAAGTCGCTGCTGACGGTGTCGGCCGTCTGGTTCGGCTTCCCGATGATCCTCACCAACGCCGTGCCCGGTGGCCTCGTGGTCGCCATGCTCGGTTTCGGGCGAGGACTGGCCGCGATCCTCGTGGCGAACCTCATCATGTTCGCCTACGTCAGCCTGCTCAGCTACCGCGCGGGGCAGACCGGCAAGAGCTTCTCGTTGCAGGCGACGGAAACGTTCGGCACCGCGGGCTACGCGGTCGCCTCGGGCTTCCTGTCCACAGTGGTCGTGGGCTGGTTCGCGTTCAACACGGGAGCGACCGGCGCGAGCCTGAACAAGGCGTTCGGCTGGAACGAAACCCTGGTGGCCGGTGCGGCGGGCATCGTCTTCATCGCCGTGACCTACCTCGGCATCAAGGCGCTGTCCTGGCTCGGCGCGATCGCGGCGCCGCTGTTCATCGCGGCGGCGGGCACTGCCGTGGTCATCGCGGCGCAGCACAGCGATTTCGGCCGGATCGCGGACTTCCAGGGCGTCGGCGGCGGTGCCATGACGTTCGGCGTCGCGGTCACCACGATCATGGCGACCTTCGCCGACTCGGGCACCATGACGGCCGACTTCACCCGCTGGTCGGAGAACGGCCGCCAAGCGGTGTGGGCGACGGTGACGGCGTTCCCGGTCGCGAGCCTCGTCGCCCAGCTCAGCGGCGCGGTCCTCGTCGCCGCCGGTGCCATCGCGTCCGCGGAGTCCGCGGGTGGTGACTTCACCCCGATCCTCACCGGCGCGGGAAGCCCGCTGCTGGACGTCCTGGTCGTGGTCTTCGTGGTGGTCAACCTGGGTTCGGTCTGCACCCACTGCCTCTACAACGGGGCATTGGGCTGGTCGCACCTGACCCGCTCGAAGATGCGGCTCCTGACCCTGGTCCTCGGCGTGATCGGAGTGCTCGCGGCGCTGCTCGGCGCCTGGAACTACTTCGTGAACTGGCTGTCGATCCTCGGGGTCCTGGTCCCACCGCTCGGTGCGGTCCTCATCGCGGACCAGATCATCCTCCGAAACCCCGTTCACCGAGCACGACCTGGCGGACACTGGCGAGCTGGTGCCGGTGGACCGGCCGGCGGGGCGCAATGCAGCCGGGATCGTCGTGGGCGTGACGAGCACTCCGACGCCCCGCCACCCGGACGGCGTGACCCGGGTCGTGCTGCTCGGCGACGCCACCAGGTCGCTCGGGGCCTTGGCCGAACCGGAGTGCGCGCGGGTGTGCGCAGCGCTGGACCTCGCCAGGCGAACGGGTGTCCCGGTGGAGTGGTTCGCGTTGTCCGCCGGGGCGAAGATCTCGATGGACTCCGGCACCGAGAACATGGACTGGGTCGCCCGCGCCCTCAAGTCGATCGTCACCTTCACGCAGGAGGGCGGCGAGATCAACGTGGTGGTCGCGGGCGTGAACGTCGGCGCGCAGCCGTACTGGAACGCCGAGGCCACGATGCTCATGCACACCAGGGGGGTCCTGGTGATGACGCCCGACTCGACCATGGTGCTGACCGGCAAGAAGTCGCTGGACTTCTCGGGCAGCGTGTCCGCCGAGGACAACTTCGGCATCGGCGGCCACGACCGGATCATGGGGCCCAACGGGCAGGCCCAGCACTGGGCACCGGACCTGGCGGGTGCGCTGGACGTGCTGCTGGACCACTACGACCACACCTACGTCGCGCGCGGGGAACAGGGGCCGCGCCGCGCCGCCACCACCGATCCGGCGGACCGGGACGTCCGCCGGTTCCCGCACCCCACCGCCGACGGCGATTTCGACTCGGTCGGCGACATCTTCTCCGCCGCGAAGAACCCGGACCGCAAGAAGGCGTTCGACATCCGGACCGTGCTGCGCGCCGTGTCCGACCAGGACCTGCCGGTGCGGGAGCGCTGGGCGGGCATGGCGGGCGCGGAGACCACGGTGGTGACCGACGCGCACATCGGCGGATTCCCGGTGTGCCTGGTCGGCGTCGAATCGCGCCCGGTGCCCCGCCGCGGATTCCCGCCCACCGACGGTCCGAGCGCCTTCACCGCCGGAACCCTGTTCCCCGGGTCGGCGAAGAAGGTGGCCCGCGCGATCAACGCGGCCAGCGGGAACCGGCCGCTGGTGGTGCTGGCGAACCTGTCGGGCTTCGACGGCTCACCCGAGTCGATGCGGACGCTGCAGCTCGAGTACGGCGCGGAGATCGCCAGGGCGATCGTCAACTTCCGCGGCCCGATCGTGTTCTGCGTGATCTCCCGCTACCACGGCGGCGCCTTCGTGGTTTTCTCCAAGGCGCTGAACCCCCGGATGACCGTGCTCGCGGTGTCCGGCTCCTTCGCATCGGTCCTCGGCGGCGCCCCCGCCGCGGCGGTGGTCTTCGCCGGTGAGGTCGACGCCCGCACCGACCGCGATCCCCGGGTCAGCCGGCTACCGCGGTCCGATCCGCGCGCACGGCGCACCCGGGAATCGGTGCGGGCCGAGAAGCTCGCCGAGGTGGCGGCGGAATTCGACGCGGTGCACGACATCCAGCGCACCGTCGAAGTCGGCTCGGTGGACGAGATCATCGAACCGGAGGACCTGCGACCGCGGATCATCGCAACCCTGGAGCACGAACTCCGCGAGCAAGACCGGGGCTGAACAGCTCGTGCGTGCGTTGGGGCGCCAGGACCGGCCCCAACGCACGCGAGCGGATCTGCAGGCCGCTGGTGCCGATCCGGTGGCACGAGGTCTGGTCGTAGAAGCCCT
>NZ_JBEOVY010000221.1:0-12939 GCF_040295745.1 Saccharopolyspora sp. NPDC002686 | reverse complement strand
CCGGTACAGCCGGTACGCGCAGGTCCCGGCCGCCACGCTCGTCATGCTGGTGACACCCAGCGCCATCTTTGCCAACATGGGTCTTGCCTCCAATGCGAGGTAAGGCCCGCCCGGGAATCTCTTGCCGGAGACCGGGCGGGCCACTTGAACAGGGAAAAAGAGGTCAGGCGCTCTCTTCGTCGTCGCCTTCGAAGTAGTCGACCTCGTCGACCTCATCGGCGTCCTGGTCCAGGGCGTCGTAGTCCACTTCCATCTCTTCGAAGTCGACGTTGTAGACGTCGGCCGGCTTCTCGCGCTCCGGGACCTCGTCGAGGTTGATCGGTTCGCTGCGGAGCTCGGTGACCGTGCCCAGCTCGGTGCAGAACTTCACCAGCTCGGCAATGTCCTCACTGCTGCTGTAGGGAGCGCGGACCCGCACCGGTTCGCGGCTGCCGTCCCTCTTGGCGTAGGCGGTACCGGCCAGGTTTTCCGAGATCTTGTCGGCGAACGCCCCCATGTCCCGCATCCCCTCACCCAGGCACATGTCCACATACGACGCGGTGTCCAGCCGGAGCGCGATCTTGGTCGGGAACAGACCCCGCATCGGGACGTGTTCCTTGGTCGGCTCCTGAGTCGCCGCGACGATCCGACCGCCGACCGCCCGGTACTGCGTGAGCCCCTTGGAAATCATCTTTCCGAACGGCACCGTGATCTCCCGGATGGCGTACTCAGTCATCCCCGCCAGCTCATCGCAGACCAGCAGCTCCAACGGGGTCTCCCGCGACGGGGTGAAGTCGCGGACCCCTTGGCGCCCGAGTTCGAGCTTCCGCTCGTCGAGGACGGCGGTGTAGGCCTCCATCAGCTTCAGGCCGTCTTCGTCGTTGTCGGCGAAGGCGTGCAGCATCTCCCGGCCCTGGCTGAACTCCATGCCGCCTTTGGGGTCGATCACCCACACCCGCGCCAGGCCGGTGCGGATCAGCGGGGCCAGCGCCCGCAGCAGCGCCCACAGCCAGGAGCCTTTGCCCGCACCGGTCGCGCCACCAAACAGCACGTGCAGGTCGCGTTCCAGCAGGTTCAGGGTGAAGTCCCGGCCGTACTCATCCCTGCCCAGCACCAGCCGCGTCAGGTCGACCTCGGAGGCCGATTCGACCAAGGGCGGCAGCGGGACGTACATCTCGTCGAAGGGTTCGCGCCGTTGGAAGTCCAGCGCGAGCTTGCCGGGCTTGATCAGTCGCACGTTGGTCGAGCGAGCCCGGAACGAGTTCGCCAGTCGGTTGATCACTTTCTCGTAGTCCTCCGGTTCCTGGCCCTTGGCCATCCGAACGGTCACCGTGTCCCAGGACCACGTGCTTTTCACCCAGGTCACGCGCGGAACGAGCGTGTTGCCCTTGTGGTCGTGCTGGGTGAGGTTGCAGGCGGTCATGATCCGCAGCCATTGGCGCCGGTAGGTCCACCAGCGGCGCCACCACGCCCGCAGAAGGCGACCGGCGAAACGGTCGAAGGTCGGCCGGTCCAGCAGCCGCCAGGAGATCCCGGCCAGAACGGCGATCCCCACGGCCCACACCATGGTGTTCAGGCCGAACCAGTACACCGCGGTCGAGGTCAGCGCCGCCGAGCTCGACGTCCGGGGATGGCCGGCCACCTGCCGGATGCCCCACCGAATCGGAGACGTGTTCTCCGCACCCACCCGTGTGTCCCGCATTGCCGTTCACCTTCCTTGCAGGCAAAAAGAAACCGGGGCACCGAACCGTGTGAGAGGTTCGGTGCCCCGGCCGAGCTTGTGCCGGATCAGCTCCGGCGTTGAGTCATTTCCATCTTCGCGACCAGGTCGCCCACCGCGTTGCGCGTCGTGTTCATGGCAGCGCCCATGCCCTGGGGGACACCGAACTGCTTCAGGGTGTTCACCAGATCCAGCATCGCCGCGTCGATGCGCTTGACCGAGTTGTGCAGTTCATCGCCGAGTCGGATCATTTCTTCACGTATCCCTTCGCCACACTCTGACCGCCCTTTTCGGCGATCCCGTCCCGAACCCCGTACAACGACTCCAGGGCCTTGTCCGCGAGCTCCTGGATCTCGTCGACGTCCTTCTTCTGTGCCACGTTCCGCTCCAGGTACCCGACCTTGATCAGCTCATGGGCCAGCGCGTCGAGGTTCTCCCCGATGCGCTTCAGCCGGGCAACAGCGGGCGAGTTCTTCCGCCGACCGATCGGCAAATTCACTTCAGCCATAAAACTCAACCTCCTCAGGCAACGGTTCGTAACGTCGGTAATCGTCCATGAACGGGGGAAACCACGGCGGATCTTCTACGGGTACCCGGGACCGCTCGTACTTGTCGGGAATCCGGGGTCGCGCGTCTTCGTCGGTCTCGTCACTCACGCCGATCTCCTCTCAGTTGAACGTCAGGTTGCCGTTGAAGGTGTGCACGTCGATCCGGCTCTCCGCCTCGCCGAAGTCGAGGTTGACCACGCTGGAGTCCCGGCGCGTGAAGGTTCCGGTCGTGCGGTTCCTGCGAACCTGGCTGGCCTGCACGCGGATGCTCTTCTGGTTCTCGTTGTTCACTTGCTCCGTCCTTCCGTCGAATGTCCGATGCATCCCGAGTCGTCGTGGAATCCGAAAACGCCCATCACCGATCACCGTCCTTCGGGTGCGCGAAGTCGTGCAGCGCCACCTGAAGCCTCATCAGCTCACCGTTCGTGTAGTTCTCCAGCGCCGGAAACCCGTGGTTCTCCAACGCCTTTCCGACGTCGTAGAGCAGTCCGATCGTGAACCGCGAATCACTGCCCCGACCGGAAACGTCCGCGCCCCTCATCGATCCGTTCGCGACCACCGTGCAGATCACCGCCCATCACCCTCGCGACCACAACTTGCAGAACTGATCCTGCGAGTGCCGGTACTGCCGGTACCCGCCGATGTGGCACGCCGGGCAGTACTGCAAACCCAAAGACAACATCCGAAAACCGTCCTTTCCTATTGGAGTCCATCAAGACCCCCGGAATACCCGGAAAACCAGGAAGCCGGGGGCCAACAAGGCCTCCCCGACGCGTTGAATTCGCGCCGAAAAAGGCATAGCTCGGCCCACTATGTAATAGTCAAAGAACAAACAGCCAGAACGGCTAGAGAAAAGAATTCAGAGGGAAGAGGGTCAGCCCGCGAGCTTGACGCCGGTCGCCTTCCACGCCAGGCCCGACATGGTGCGGCCGTTCAGCTCGTTCTCCCAGTGCGAGATGCGCGGGTTGATGAACTCCACGATCGCGCCGTCCGGGATCTCGTCCTGGGGCTCGGTCTCCAGCGTCACGCGGATCTCGTCGCCCTTGCCCGCTCGGGTGCCGTCCGCCTTCTTGTGGGGCTTGGCGTGCACCGAGATCACGAACTGCGGGGCGCCCTCGAAGTCGGTCACCGGCTCGAACTCGCCGGTCTTCTCGTTCTTCCGCATCTTGACCTCCGGCTCCTCCAGCACCATGAGTCGGTAGCCCTCCAGCATCACCGGGATGTTCCGCAGCATCTCTGCCTCCACAAGTTGGCTTAGTTGGTTAGTTCGCTAGCGAACCAGCGATGTGACCAGATTACACACCGGGTCGGGGTCGCGCAAGAGGGTTCGCTAGCTAACTACCAAACTTTCTGCCATAATGGCCATATGCAGGAAGAACGCACCGTAGGGACCGTGCCGGTCCATCATCAGATCGCGGACGAGCTACGCAGCCGGATCGCATCCGGGGAGCTGAAAGCCGGTGACAAGCTGCCGACCGTCGCCGAGCTGGCCGAGGAGTGGAACTGCGCTCCGCTCACCGCGCGGAAGGCCATCGAGGTACTGCGAGAGGAGGGACGGATCACTGGCGGTCGAGGCAAGGCGCCGACAGTTCGCGAGGCGACAGCCCGAACTCCGATCATGCTCGCCGACGGCTGGACGCAGAAGCAGAAGGACCTGGTGTTGCGTCCTGCCGAGGAGCGCAAGGTCATGGGGGCTATCGAGCTCACGGCCGGGATTCCGATCGCAGAGTGCGACTCGACGGCGAAGTACAGCGAGACGAAGGCTGACGCCGAGCAAGCGGAGATCTTCGATCTGCCGGTCGGTACCAAGCTGATCGAGCGTGTGTACGAGATGACCCACAAGAAGACCGGCGCCCGGGTGTCGTGGAGCGTCTCGTACATCCCGCGGCAGTACATCGAAGCGAACCCCGAGCTCCTGGACGACAGCAACGAGCCCTGGCCGGGTGGGCATCAGCACCAGCTCTACACGGTGGGAATCGAGCTCGCGCAGTTCGCCCGTTCGGTGATCGCGGTGCAGCCGACTCCTGGTGAACGCCAGAAGTGGGCGATGGAGCAGGGAACGCCGATGCTCCACGCTCGAAGCAAGTCAATCGACATCGACGGCCGGGTCGTTGAGTACTCCGAAGCTCGCTACCCAGCTGATCGCACGGAGATCAGGATGGTGGAGCATCTGAAGCGGTGGACCCCGGAACAGCTCGCGGAAGCGGCAGAGACGGCTGGTGACGCGTGAAGCGACCGGAAATTGACCCAGCTCTTGGGCTCGACCTCGTTGAAGAGCGCACGCTGAGCAAGAAGGACCTGAGCGTCAGCATCGTGATCCCGGCCCACAACGAGGAGGCGACGATTGCTCAGGTTGTCAGCGACGCATACGCCGGGCTCGACGTACTCGGCGTATCCGGGGACGTGGCCGTCAGCGCGAGCGGATGCACGGACCGAACCGCCGACCTTGCGACCAAGGCGGGAGCAAAGGTCGTAGAAGCGCCGGCCGGAAAGGGTGCAGCGATCAGCGCTGGTCTTGCCGCGACGTCCGGAGATGTGGTCTGTCTGATCGATGGCGACCTTCAGTACTTCGGCAACCCGCCGCTGAGCGCGCTTCTCGTCCGCCCGATCCTCGACGGCATCGCGGATGCGGTGGTTTCCGATCTCTACTGGCGGCCCCTGTACCCGCAGCTGTGGCTTCACGGCTTCTTTGCGCCGGTTGCAGGCGCCCTCTTCCCGGAGCTGATCGCGAAAGTCGGCTCTACGCCGTGGTCTGGGCAGCGGGCTGCGCTTCGGCACCTGTGGCCGACCGAACTTCCGAACGACTTCATGGTCGATCTCCAGCTGCTCCTGCATTGGAACCGCCACGCGATGCGACTCCGCCCCGTTCTGGCCGACGACTGGACCAACCCGCAGCGGCCGAAGCCGGAGCTAATGGCAATGGAGCTGGACGTTCTTCTTCGGCATGCCGTCGCAGAAGGCCGGCTTACTGAGTCGAAGGTGCCCGCGGTCCGTGAGTGGTACGAGCTCGCCCACCAGGCCATGGCTGAGTACCGCCCGGACAGTGACGACCCGCAGGAGTTCGAACGGACGTTGCTGAAGAGGTCGCTCGATGAGCTTCACCGCTGCCTGGCGGCGTCGTAGCCGCTGCATCTCCAACAGAAGACGGCGCTGTTTGGTACCAGCCAAGCAGCGCCGTTTCTGTTCGAGCTCAGTCTTCGGCGTCGATGACGAACGGTTCGCTCGTCTCAACTTGAAGAGCGCAGGCCAGGCTGTTCAGTTGCTCTGCCAGCTGCTTGCGTTGCTCCTGGGAGTACCGTCCGCCGCCCAGCTCGAACGCTGCTTCGTCAAGTGCCCATTGAGCCGCACGGGCCTGTGCCGCTAGCCCGGATGCCAAACCCTCGCCGAGTGAGCACAAGGCATCAACCCCTTGAGCTGCAAGCCGCGCGTCGGATGCCATCTCTACCTCCCAACAAGGCAATCGAGGCAATCAGGGTATTGCCTGCGTATAGAGGCAAGCAAGGCAGCGCCAACCGTTCGGGGCATTAACCATGAGTGCGTGACGGATGACGACTCGCCGCTGATTTCGAGCACCGAGCTGGCTAAGAAGCTGGGCTTGGCGCGGCGAACCATCTCGCACTATGCGAAGCAAGGGCAGATCACGCCTGCCTTGATCACGCCTGGTGGTCAGTACCGATGGCGCTATGACGACGTGGTAGCCGAGATGCGTGCACTGGCGGAGAAGCGCCGGCACGAACACGAGTAGCCGCGGCAGGAGCCCAGCGGCGGGCCGATCCCGGTCGAGCGGGTGAGTTCAGGAGTTCGCTTGGCGGTTGCGGACCAGATAGCGCACCAGCATGGCGCCATCCTCGGTGAGGACGGAGGCAAGCTCCAGGTTGACGGGATCGAGCTCAGGGCCGGTAGCGATCCGTTCATGTGCGCCGCTGACCAGCAGTGGAGAAATCGTCAGCCGTAGCTCGTCGACCACACCAGCAGCCAGCAGTCCTCCGAAGAGGTGCGGTCCTCCTTCGCAGTCAATCCGGTTCAGCCCGCGTTCAGTTAGTGCCTCTACCGCAGTGGCGAGATCAACGGAATCTTCTCCGGTGATCAGCAGTTCGGCCCCGGCCTCTTCCCATGCCTTCTGCTTCGCCAGTGGCGCGGAGGCGCAGGTAATCACCAGTGTTGGAGTAGCCGCCTCAGTGATCACCGGCGCATCGGCGGGCAGCGACCGTCCAGTAGTGACCACCGCAGTCGGCGGGATGTCGCGCAGCCCGTGACGCCGACGACGTTCGAGTGTGGCCTCGTTCGGGTGCACACCGCGGAACTCCTCGACCATCGCAGTTGTCGCACCAACGATCAGCACGTCGGCGAGATCGCTACCGAGCTGGAGCACCTTCTGGTCAGCTGGGCTCGAGAGCTGGCGGGCGCGACCGCCGACCTCGACAGCCCCGTCCGCGCTGGAGACGTAGTTGACGGCGAGCCAACGGCGCGCTTCCGGGTAGGTGTAGAGCTGCTCCAGGCGCTCGTCGTCGATCTCGGCGGGCGCCGGCCAAATCTGCTTGATCACGAGATCCACTCCTGCGCCTGAACCGGGGTCCTCGTGCCGTTGACGCAGGCGACCATCTCCAGGGTGCGCCGGGTCTGCAGGGCCTGGTGCACGCGGAACATCGCCGCACCAGCCCGCGCCGCGAGCGCCGTGGCCGCCAAGGTGCCGATGAGCAGGTCGTCTCTGTCGTCCGGAGTGAGGTCGAGGCTTTCCCGCACGAACGTCTTGTTCGACAGCGCCATTAGGACCGGCCAGCCGGTTGCCACGATCTCCTTCGTACGAGCGACGAGGGCCAGGTGGTCATCGGTGTTCTTGCCGTATCCGGTGCCGTCGATGAGGATGCCGTCGCGCGGAACCCCCTTGGACTCGGCGAGCTCGGCGAGCCGCACCGTCTCATCCACGACGTCCCGGACGACGTCTTCGTAATCCGAGCGGACAGGCGTAGAGCGGGGAGCTCGGGGGGAATGGGTGCAGATGTATCCGGCGGAGTGGGTTGCTGCGACGTCGAGGATCTTGGGGTCAGCTGCTCCCCACGCGTCATTGATGATGTCGGCGCCAGCCCGGCAGACTGCGTCCGCTACCTCGTGTCGCCAGGTGTCGACGCTGATCAAGACGTCTGGGTATGTGGCCTTGATCCACTCAACGGTTGGCAGGACCCGGCGGATCTCTTCTTCGGTGTCCACCTCTGCACCGGGGCTGGCGGTCACTCCGCCGATGTCGATCACGTCTGCACCCTCGGTGACAGCTCGTTCGACTGCTGTCTTTGCCGCGTCTTCCTCGAAGGTGGCACCACGGTCGTAGAAGGAGTCGGGTGTGCGGTTGACGATGGCCATCACCAGGGCCCGGTCGCGAACAACTCTCCGGCCACGGAACGTGAAGTCGAATGCGCTGGCGCCAAGATCCTGCACAGGCCCGGTCCTTCCTGCGATAGCTGCCCGAGCTGCAACCTCCACCGCCGGGTTGCCAGCTCAAGTGCGGGCAGCGATCAGTCTGCCACCATCCGTACCCGAGCCAACACGGGTGAGTCCCACAAGCCTCGAACTGGCGATCATTCAAACTGGTGTTCTACCCTCGTGGCATCGGCGAGGTGGGGAAGACCGAGTCGATCACGCGGGCCGGTTGCGACACCCGAGCAGCGCGGCCCGCTCTGACTTCTTCACCGAGCAGGGGGCGAGCGTGACTACTCGGGCTCAGTACGAACGTCGTCACGCGGATCAGAAGCTGATGCAGTCCGCCGCCGACAGGGTGCGCGAGAAAGCGATGCCGAGCTTCCTCTGTGGCGGAGAGGCTGGTTCGATCATTCCGGGAACCGATCGCCACCTCCCGGCTCTCTTGGAGGCCCTTGCCTATGCGGCTGGGCGGGGAACGCTCGGTCGCTGGGTGCACGCCGAGGCCGTGGCTCTCTCGAAGGCCATCCTCGAAGCTCCGCAGCGCTAGCCGTGGCCGCAGTCCGCGTGTGTCTAAACTTTCTCTACTTCATCAAGGGCGGCCCCTGCGGGGCCGCCTGCCTGCTGCATGCGAGCCCAACCACGGCCGCCGCCCCGCTGTCTGCGAGCCCGGTCCAGCCGACCGCCGGCCGGGCGTGCGGCTGGCGCCGGTCCCGGCAGGCGGTCGGCGGACCGGCCGCGAGCGGTGGGGCGGCGGCCGTGGTTGGGCGCGAGCGGAAGGCAGGCGGCCCCACAGGAGCCGCAGAAGTAGAGCGCTTAGACCACGGGCGTCCTGACTGCACGTGGTCGGCTGGGCGAGCCGCTGAAAACGATGCTGGGCACGTAAGCAGGGGGTCACCTTCACTCTTCCGTTGGAGCCATTCGCAACGCGACGCACGGGGTTTCCTGGTTGTGGTCTCTTTAGCGATTGCAAAACACATACGTGATCATCGACCAGCTATGATGTCATCATGCCGGAATTCGAATGGCGCGGGGATGATATCCACTTCTATGATGCACCCGAAGCCTCTTCTCTAACAAATATCCAAGGGCAATACTGCGAAATAGAGATGCCTTCTTTCCTTGTCGAGGAGCTCGACCTTCAACGCCTTCAAGAATTAATCAAAACCCACCCGTCGATTTCGAGGGCGGCTATACTTTTCTCGGATATGAACTGGAGCTTGGAATTCGAAGCCGCTGGGCAAATTTCCCTCGAGATGGCCATCAGGAATGCTATTCCTTTTCCGAGAGAAACGTTCGAGTCTATATGTTCTGCGACGTTTTCTAATATTGGCGGCATCGTGAACCATGCCTTCCCCGAGCCATTGATGGGAGCGGAGGGCTTGTGGATCGCTTCGATCACCCTGCTTGATCACTCGCTGACCGTGCGCCAAGCTCGCGATAAGGCCAAAGAACTCACCACCGAGGTGTCCATTTCTCAGGGTGATAATGGATTGCCCACGCGAAGCTTCGTGCTCCATGCGTTGCGCTCCGGAGATTTGGATCGCATCATTGGCCAAGAAGAAAACTCATGGCTTGAATTCAAATCATATGTAGATCTGTCTCACGAAGCCAGCAAGGTAGAGCTAGCACAAGACGTAGCTAGGTTCGCCAACGCCGAATCTGGTGGAATTCTTGCGATCGGGTTCCGGACCGAAAAGGTCAATCGAAAAGATGTGGTCGCGAAAGTGACGCCGATAAAGTTTGACTCGGGGATTCAGGAGAGAGTGCAAGGCATAATCGACCAACGTGTTTACCCGCCGATGCGAGGGCTGGAGATTTTTAAAACGCCTCAAAAGGGAGATCTTTGCGTGCTCTCGATTGTGGTGCCACCGCAACTTGAGCATGAGAAGCCGTTTCTGGTCCATGGCGCTATTGTCGCAGGAAAGACTGAGGGCGTATTCTTTTCGGTCGTAAGGCGTCGCGGGGAAGGATCCATTCCAGTAACCGCACGCGAGGTGCACAGCATGTTGGCTGCCGGATACGGAATTCTTCGGCGCTCAAAGGAATAGGAAGCGGAGGCCTCAACCGTGTTCACTGCCGCTCCTGGTTGATCCTGCAACGATATGTCGCCAGTGCTTTGGCCAGTCGGGCACGAGCGATCTTCGCGTCCCGGTCATCGGCGTCACGTCCGATGTGTGCGCAAGCGCCGTCACTTGCGGCTTTCACCCGAAGCTTGGCTTTCTCCGTCTCATCCACGCACCGACCATCCCCAACAACTCTAAGACCCGAACGAGCTACCCTCTAGAGCTGCGGGGTCGGAGGACAGCGGATTGCCAAGATCCAGTACGAAGCCCCCACTTTACCCCCACAAATCAACGTCAAACGTCCACTGCTATCGACCGATGACAAGTGTTCACTTTCGCAAAAACGCCTGGCCATAGTGGGTATCGGCAAGCATAGTCAGACGACGGAAGATGACTTCGTCTAATCCTTAGGTCGCAGGTTCGAGTCCTGCTGGGGGCGCAAGCCGCAGGGGTTGATCTCGTTCGAGATCAACCCCCACTTTACCGCCGCGCGGTCGAGTCCGGGCCGATCCGAGGTCGGGGTGCTCAGCGCCTGGTCTCGTACCTGGTCAGGAGCACGCCGTCGGGGAACGTCCTGGTCTCCACCAGGGTCAGGTTCACCCAGTTGTCCAGAGCCGCGAAGAACGGTGTGCCGCCACCTACCAGGACCGGGTGGGTGACGATCATGTACTCGTCGATCAGCCCGGCCCGCATGGCCGCTGCGGCGAGGGTGGCGCCGCCGATATCCATGGGGCCGCCGTCCTCGGCCTTGAGCCGGGTGATCTCGGAAACCGCGTCGCCGGTGACCAGGCGGGTGTTCCAGTCGACCGTGCTGGTCGTCGCGGAGAACACCACCTTCGGCATGTCCCGCCAGCGGCGGGCGAACTCGATCTCCGCCGGTGTGGCACCCGGCTGCTGGTCGGCGGTCGGCCAGTAGGAGCTCATCGTCTCCCACAGCTTGCGCCCGTACAGCGCCAGGCCTGTCGCCCCCACCCGGTCGGACCACCACTGGAACAGCTCGTCGCTCGGCTCGCTCCAGCCGAGGTCGTCACCGGGCGCAGCGATGTAGCCGTCCACGCTCAGGTTCATGCCGAAGGTCAGTTTTCGCATGGTGCCAGCCTCCCGAGAATCTCGGCGTATGGACCAGCACGGCGCGGAAAAATCATCGGTCAGGCCACACCGAGGGCCGGTTCAACACCCCGCCGAGCGGATGTGCGTGCGAAGGGGAACCACGTCCTGAGCCCAGCTTTCAGTCGCCGGTGCTGCGGTCGGGGTTGCTCAGGTCTCCTGTTCCGGGGGTTCCGGGGGCGAGGCCGTAGCGGAGGTGGACGGTGCCCTTCGTGCCGGCTGCCGGGGGTTCGAGGAGGGTGAGGTTCGTGGGGACCGCGCCGCTGTCGAACACCTTCTTCCCGGCCCCGAGCATGAGCGGGTGCAGCCAGAGGTCGAGGACGTCGAAGAGCTTCTCGCGCAGGAGGGTCTGCACCAGGTTCAGGCTTCCGACGACCTTGACGTTCTCGTGGCGGTCGCGGATCTCGCGGACCTCGGCTGCTAGATCTCGGCCGATCTGGGTGGACCCGGCCCACGAGAGGTCGGGCTTGCCGCGGGAGGCGACGTACTTCGGGATGCTGTTGAAGAGGGTGGCGATATCGCTGTCCACACCGCCTTCCTGGTGCGGCCAGAAGGCGGCGAAGATGTCGTACGTCCGCCGGCCGAGCAGGAGGGCGTCCGTGCCCTCGTACGCGGCGCCGATCTGCGCGCCGGTGGCCTCGTCCATCAGCGGTGCCTGCCAGCCGCCGAACGTGAACCCCACCGGGTCCTCGTCGGGGCCGCCGGGCGCCTGCCCGACGAGGTCGAGGGTTGCGAAGAGCTCGATCTGGATGCGGCCCATTCCTTGCTCCTGATGAATCGGTCGGCTCGGTCAGCAGGTAGGACGTGCGTGCGTCGGAGAACTCATCGGAACCGTCCACCGAAAATCTCGCAGTCGTTCGTCGAAATCGGGGCCCGCCGTTCGATGCGTTGACGACGCAGTCGACACGAAGGAGACGACGAGATGGGCAAGGTCACCACCGGAAGCACGACGATGTCGCTCGACGGTTACATCGCCGGCCCCGGGGAGAGCGGCTTCGACCTGCTGTTCCAGTGGTACGGCAACGGCGACGTCGAGCTCCCGTCGGCCAGCCCCGACGTGCCCGCCTTCCGCATCTCAGCGGAGAGCGCGGAGCTGGTCGAGGCGGAGTGGGCGAACACCGGCGCACTGGTCGTCGGCAGGTACCTCTACGACATGACCGGGGCCTGGGGCGGGCGCCACCCGATGAACGTGACCACGGTCGTGCTCACCCACCAGCGCCCCGGCGACCGTCCGGTGGACGACGAGGACTTCGTCTTCGTCACCGGCGGCATCGAGGCCGCGGTGGCGAAGGCGAAGGAGCTGGCCGGGGAGAAGGACGTCGTCGTCAACGGCGGGCAGATGGCCCGGCAGTGCCTGGAGGCCGGTCTGCTCGACGAGGTCGGGATCGAGCTGGTGCCGGTCGTGCTGGGCGGCGGGAAGACGCTGTTCGGGGAACTCGGTGCGACGCCGGTGGAGTTCGAAGGGCCCGTCGTGGTGGTCGAGGGCACCGGCGTCACGCACCTGCGCTACCGGGTCAAGAAGTAGGCCGGCCGCCGAGCAGATCCCCCGGCGTTCTCGGAGCTTCTCGGCCGCCGTGTTCGGCAGTAGGTTCGTCGGATGCAGCGCGAGAGCATCGCAGTGCGGGTCGGGTGGATCTTCCTGGCGGCGATCAGCCTGGGAATCCTGGGATTCGGCGCGGCCGTGGTGGTCGCACCGCCAGCAGGTGATGCGCTGTTGTACCGCGCGGACGGGCTGGCTTCGATCGGGGTCGGCCTCTTCGGGGGAGCGCTCGTGCTGGTGCCGTTCCGGCGTCGAGAGCGGTGGGCCTGGTGGGTGCTGTGGTTCTACCCGGTGTTCTGGGTGGTGCACCTGGTCGGCCAGTTGCCGCCCGGGCAGGACCACGTCCACCAGGTGGTCTTCATCGTGCTCTCGCTCGCCGGTCTGCTGGTTCCGGTCCGCGAGTTCTTCCCGGCCAAAGCTCGTTGACATGCCTGAACAACGGCATTGAAGCCGCCATGCAGAAGTGCGCCAACGCGCCGCCGAAACCCCGCACATCCCGAAAGCGGGCGCCCGGTCGGGGTCGTGAGCACTTTGGGGTGCTCTAGCGCCCCAAAGTGCTCACGACCT